>CAYXQG010000178.1:0-4071 GCA_964467405.1 uncultured Acetatifactor sp.
CTGTTGTATTTGTCGGCTATGCAGGACAGTTTGGTTATAAATACGGTCTTTCTGCTACCTGGATCGGTATCGGAAATGCTGTGATCGGTTCTCTGTTGGCCTGGATCGTTTTAGGCAGAAGAACAAGGGTTATGACCAAGCATCTGTCAGCTGCTACCATGCCGGATTATTTCGGAAAGCGCTATGATTCCAATGCACTGCGTATTGCGGCATCGGCAATCTCCTTCATTTTCCTGATCCCTTATACGGCATCCGTATACAACGGACTTTCCAGACTGTTTGGCATGGCCTTTGATATTCCTTATGCAGTATGTGTTGTGGTAATGGCGGCACTTACCGGTGTCTATGTGATATTGGGCGGATATATGGCAACTGCCATTAATGACTTTATTCAGGGTATTATCATGATCTTTGGTATTATTGCGGTGATTGTTGCGGTATTGAACGGACAGGGCGGCTTCTACGAGGCAGTTTTTAAGCTTTCCGAACTGGAAAGTGATGTAGCACTTACCATGGGACAGAAGGGCGCTTTTACCTCCTTCTTTGGCCCGGATCTGCCGAATCTGATCGGTGTAGTAGTACTTACCTCTCTTGGTACCTGGGGACTTCCGCAAATGGTACATAAGTTCTATGCGATCAAGGATGAGAAGGCAATCAAGACAGGAACCATTATATCCACTGTATTTGCGATTATTATTTCAGGTGGCTGCTACTTTTTAGGAGGCTTCGGACGTTTGTTTGACTCTCCTGCAATTTATGCTGAAAATGGCAGCATCATATATGATGCCATTGTTCCGGCTATGCTTTCCACTTTGCCTGATATATTGATCGGCATTGTAATTGTTTTGGTATTATCTGCTTCCATGTCCACATTGTCCTCCCTGGTGCTGACCTCCAGCTCTACGTTGACACTGGATCTGATCAAGGACAATATTGTAAAGGATATGGATGAGAAGAAGCAGCTTCGCTGGATGAGAGCACTACTGGCATTTTTCATTGTGATCAGTGTTGTGATCGCACTGGATCCGCCTACTTTTATTGCTCAGCTGATGGGTATTTCCTGGGGAGCACTTGCCGGAGCATTCCTGGCACCGTTTATGTATGGTCTTTACTGGAAGGGAGTGACCAAAGCAGCAGTTTGGGCAAGCTTTGCATGCGGCGTGGGACTGACGGTTGCCAATATGTTCTTTAAATTCATTGCATCCCCTATCAATGCCGGAGCCATTGCCATGGCAGCAGGACTGATTGTTGTGCCCATCGTCAGCCTGATCACACCCAAGATGGACAAAAAGAAGATGGACGAGATCTTCGAATGCCTGGATGAAACCGTCGTAGTTAGCAAACGTAAATCCATAGAGGAATGATATTTTACCACCCATAAAAGAAGAGAATGAGCCGATAGTCCACAGATTTTACAAAATCCAGTGGTTTATCGGCTCATTGCATGCTATAATGTACGCGAGAGAAAAACAAGCGACGCTGAAAGCGGCATTTGTTTTTCTACGCGATAGTCCACAAAGTGACTGCGAAGCAGTCAGGGAAGCACGGAGTGCGTCTTTGTGGACGTACACAAAGCGAGAAAAGCAAGGATAGCTGAAAGCGGCATTTCTTGGAAATAGGAAAATGGTAGGTATTATGAGAAGCAGTACAGAAAGAAAAAATTATTTATTTACGAATGATGATCTGAAAAAATTGATCATCCCCCTGGTATTGGAGCAGGCGCTGGGTATTATGGTGGGAATGGCGGATACAATGATGATCTCATCCGCAGGTGAGGCAGCCGTATCCGGTGTATCCCTGGTGGATATGATCAATGTGTTTATGTTTCGGGTGTTAGGTGCTTTGGCAACCGGCGGTGCAGTAGTAGTCAGTCAGAATATTGGCGCTGCAAAGATAGACCAGGCACGCAAATCAGCGAAACAGCTGTTATTTTCATCGCTGGTATTCAGTACATTTTTAGCTTGCCTGATCATTATATTTAAAAAGGGACTGATGAATCTGTTGTTCGGCAGTATAGAGCCGGTTGTTATGGAGGCATCGCTGACTTACCTGACGATCACGGCTATCTCCTTCCCCTTCATGGGATTGTATAACGCCTGCGCGGCATTATTCAGATCCATGAGCAAATCAGGTGTCACCTTTAAGGTTTCCATTATCGGAAATGTTATCAATATTATCGGTAATGCAATCTGTGTAATGGGACTTCATATGGGCGTGGCAGGTGTAGCGATTCCCTCCCTGGTATCCAGAGTGGTAATGGGCGTTATACTTTATGTAATGCTGCAGAATCCGGAATATGAAGTGCATTTTGTTAAGGAGAAGTTTAAGGTGGATTTTGCTACCATCAGGAATATTCTCTATATCGGTATCCCTAACAGCGTGGAAAGCGGTATTTTCCAGTTAGGACGTGTTATGGTAGTCAGTATCATTTCCGGGTTTGGTACCATACAGATCGCTGCAAATGGTGTGGCAAACAGTCTGGATACTATAGGAAGTATGGTAGGTCAGGCTATGAATCTTGCCATGATCACCGTGATCGGCAGATGCGTAGGAGCCGGTGATCAGACCCAGATCAAATATTACTGGAAGAAGCTGGTGATCATTACCTATGTATCATCTGCAGTGATCAATATACCAATTCTTTTGGGACTGGATCCGATCCTTTCGCTGTACGGACTGGGTGCGGAGACCACACAGCTGGCAAAGACCCTGATTATGATACACAATGGCTTTGCGATGATCCTGTGGCCTATGTCCTTTGTATTTCCTAACATGCTTCGTGCGTGCAATGATGTGCGCTGTGCCATGGCAATATCTATATTCTCAATGATCGTATTCAGGGTAGGCTTCAGCTATATCCTCGGTGTACAATACGGAATGGGTGCAGTCGGTGTGTGGATCGCCATGATCATTGACTGGTGTTTCCGAATCATATGCTTTGTTGCAAGATATCTGCATGGAGATTGGAAAAGCCTGATGTATAAATTAAATAAAAAAGAGGGGTAAGTAAAATGAAGATCACAAAGAAAAAAGTTGCAATCGTCGGATGCGGTCTGGTAGGTGCTACAACGGCCTTCAGTCTGGTAACACAGGGTATCTGTGACGAGATCATGATGATCGATATCAATAAGGAGAGAGCTGTCGGAGAAATGCTGGATCTGAAGGATTCCATTGAATATCTGGGCAGAAATGTAAAGGTCACTACAGGAGGTTATGAGGATTGCAGTGATGTGGATATCGTAGTGATCACCGCAGGTGCACCGCCCAAAGCAAATAATCGTCTGGAGACTCTGGAAATCGGAGCAAAGATATGCAAATCCATAGTAGATCCGATCATGGCAAGCGGATTTGACGGAATCTTTATTGTCATATCAAATCCGGTGGATATTCTGGCATATTATGTACAGAAAATATCCGGACTTCCGAAAAATCAGGTAATCGGTACCGGAACAGCAATTGATTCTGCAAGATTAAAGAATTTTATCGGACAGTTGGTTAATGTAGATCCCAGAAGTGTATATGCATATTCCATGGGTGAACATGGGGATTCACAGATGGTGCCATGGTCCAGCGTGACTATAGCAGGAAAGCCTTTTTATGATGTTATCGCTGACAATAAGGAATTGGTGGGCGATGTCAATCTGGATGAACTGGTCAGAAAAACAGCACAGGAGGGCTGGGAGATTTATAACCGTAAAGGAACGACCTATTATGGTATTGCTACCGCCTGTGCAGGCATTATCAAGGCAATCTTAAATGATGAAAACAGGATCATCCCTGTCTCCACCTTATTGGAAGGTGAGTACGGAGAGTATGATGTGTATGCTGGTGTGCCGACGATCCTGAACAGGAGCGGTGCTGCAGATGTATTGGAGATTCATATGACAGCCGGCGAATTGGCTCGATTTAAAGAATCAGCAGCCTTTATCAGAGAATATGCGCAGAAGATCATGCCGCAGAACGAGATGGAATAGACAGAAGCTAGGGAGGCAAATATATGTTGCAAACGATTGAACATATTAATGAGATAGTGAATGGATTTATCTGGGGTGTCCCGGCTATGGTCTGTAT
>CAYXQG010000179.1:0-4069 GCA_964467405.1 uncultured Acetatifactor sp.
TGCTTTCCATTACATGGATCTGACCTGCCGAGGTCTGGGTTCTTAATAAGAACTACGGTGACAGATAGAAAGTATCCTGCATATCTCTGGCAGGATGATCCTGCGGTGTATTTAATGCTGTAAAATTATAATAATCCGTTTCAATCTCAGTACCTTCGAACACTTCGAATCCCATACCTGCAAAAATATCAATGATCTCATTACGAACCAGAGTGATCGGATGTAAATTACCCTCTGCTGTTTCTACTGCCGGCAAAGAAATATCAATCTTTTCAGACTCATAACGATCCTGAAGTTCTTTTTCCTTCATTTTCTCATCCAGTTTGCCAAGGAAATCAAGTGCCCATTCCTTTAATTCATTAACACCCTTACCATAATCAGCTCTCTGCTCAGGCGGAATGTTCTTCATCTCTCTCATCAATAATCCGATCTTACCGGCTTTACCGTCCAAAAATTTCTTTTTGAACTCATACACTTCTTTAGAAGAATTTAATTCTTCCGCGCCGGTAATAATTTCCTGCTTAATTTGTTCCAAATTTGCGTTCATAACACTCTTCCTTTCTTTTCATAATTCGCTGTGCCCTCAGTCATGCGACAAAAAAATCCCTTGCATATTTCTATGCAAGGGACGAATATAATCCGCGGTACCACCCATTTTCCCAAATCTGCAAAACAGACTTTGGACTCTTCATTCAGCTTAACGCGCTTTAAACGTCACAGGTTACAATCACTCTCGCCTGCAAAGCTCCGGTGGGAAATTCAAGTATGCATCTGAACTTAAGGCAGCTTACAGCCGGTGACCGCCTCTCTCTGGAAGAAAATACATCTCTACTTAGCACCATCAATGCCAAAATATTTAACTATTAAACATTTTAGTAACAGAAGCGGATTTTGTCAAGTTATTTCTGCTGTTGGCTGTTTAGGGCACAAATTAACTGAATAAATGCCCTGCATTTTCCTCATCCTCCATCCATTTATTGGAGTAAGCCCCCCAAAAAAGGATATAAATGCAAAAATACAGCCACATCATGAAGATCACAATTATGGACAGACTTCCGTAAATACTGAAGGAATTGCCATAATCAATATAAATGGAAAAGCCCCAGGAGAAAATACTCCAAAGCACTGCAGCAATGGATGCACCGGGCAGCTGCTTTCTGAATTTTAGTTTCTTATCCGGCAGATATGCATAAAAGGCGCTGAATACCAATGTCAGCAGAAACCATACAAAAAGGAATCTTAAATTCATCAAAAAAGAGAAAAAAATTTCCAATCCCGGAACCCTCTCCTCAATCATCTTTACCAGGCGGTTTCCAAACAATAGCAAAATCATGGATAATAATACACATACAAGCATGATCAGGGTATAAAAGGAGGATACGATCCTTAACAGGAAATAATTTCGTTTCTCTTCTACTTCGTTCACGGCATTTAATCCCCTGATAACCGCCAGCACACCCTTCCCGGCTGACCATAAGGTTACGATTGCTGCAAGGGACAATACGCCTGCAGACCGATTGTAAACATCATCAATAATACTGATCGCCATTGCATCCATTTTGTCAGGTGTAAGATCCGTAACAAATACAATCAGATTCTCCTGGGTAAGCGGAGTAAAGGGAATCACCGTGCAGATAACGATCAATATAGGAACAAGTGATAAAAAAAGATAAAAAGCCGCACTGGAAGAAAAGGTACTTAAATTTTCCTTGCTCATACCATCCAGAAAACCACGAATTCTCTTGTATATTTCCATAGAATCCTCCTTCCTTCTTGGCTCTTGGAACTTTGGGCAGTGCCCTTTACGCACACTATTTTCTTTTTACTGTACAATCCTCAAAAAAGAAATCCAGTATTTCCTCTGCGCTCATGCCTTCCATCGCCATGGCTTTAGCAGCATTCTGGCTCATTCCGGCCCCATGTCCGTAACCGCCTCCTAAAATCTTATAACCGCTGATACATCCCCTTTCATATGTATTTTCCAGCACAAAAAAACCACTTGGTAAAAGGGAATTCATCTTGACATCCGATCCGTCCTGTCGTTTTACCAACGAACAGCCATCATTTAATACATACCGGATATTCATTTCAGTGATTACCTTATAGACATTTTTAACGGTTATAATAAGCAGTTCGTCAGCGGCTCCGCCTGCTTCTCTTTTTTCTATCCTCAGATCGATCACCCGATCCGTTTCCCGAATAGGTTGACTGACAAAGTCGTTTCCCTTCAGTGTAAGAATCAGCTTTTCATTGGCTGCATATCTCTGCTGCAGAACCTTTATCATTCTATCAGAATCAATCTGTTCCACCTGATACTGCCAGCGATACCAAGGCTCAGAAGCTTCATAATCATCCTCGTTCACAGTTTTTATACAGGCTTCAAATTCTTCTTCAGATATAACCTTATCTGAATTCAGCTTATTGATATGCTTTGATTTTATATAAGGATAACAATCCGAATATTTGGTTCTCCATACATGTGCATCACTTCCATATCCCCAGGAGGTTGAATAATAATAGGTCTGCGCCGGACTTAATCCATCCGGTGCCATTAATATCATGCCTTCCGTTTCATTCACTGCCTTTGTTGTACTATCCTGTTCCGCAACTGAATGATAAACCTGATATGCTGTTGTATCATCAACATGTGCATTCCACTCAGGATATCCGGGTATTAAAATATGTAAATAGGCATAGGTTCTTGCACAGACAGCCTGTGCCTTCAGTGCTTCCAAGGGATAAGATGCCGGCATCTCACTGGGAACTACGCTGTATAAATATTCTTCTACGGGAAGTTCATTGATCACCACATAGCCATCTTTGGTTGCAACAAACTCTAAAGTACCCCGATATGGATTCTCCACTGTTGCTACAGGCTCTGTACTTTCTGAAGCTTTTTTATTCTGCGCTACCATTCCCGCTTCTGCACTTTCCGAATCCACATATTCCTGCCAGCCATCAAGATTACTGTGATAAATACTCCCGGTCTCTTTATCCGTGATCATCACACGGATCTTATCAAAATTGGTCAGCACAAAGGGTGTTGCTGTAGGTACAGAGGCCGGTGTTTCACGAGCAAAGAACCTTTCAGCGCTCTCCTCACCGAAAGCTAACATGAATAATGTCAAGGTAAGCAACAGTAGCAAAATCCCCAAAGCCGCGATCAGTATTTTTAACTGCAATATTTTTACCCGCTTATTATCATGCTCCATTCTTTCCCTCCAAATCATAGAATAGCCCATACGGTTGTCATGCTCTTTTCAAAAAAAATAATCAAAAAGAGAGTTGTGCAATGTCTATTTGCAAACAACTCTCTTTTTTCCTTTGTAAAACCCCAAAATGTCGGCTCCTGCCTTTTGACTCCTAGCAATGCTAGGTGGGTAACCGCAACCAACCTTTTGCCTTCCCCTGTCTGCTTCATCCGAAGGGGGGCTTGACAGCCACTTGGCGATGTAGGAATCCCGTTTAAAGTAAATGTAGGTTCAAAACTAACAAGAGTTATCGAACATCTCAGGTAGTATTATTATATCCAATAGAGGCTGTTTTGACAACTGTAATTTTTACCAAATTAACCCGAAATAATTTCCTTCTGCATATTTACTTCAAAAAACACAGCAAAAAAAGAGTTGCCGTAGGTCATACAGCAACTCTTCAAACATTTAATTATTTAAAATTATAACTGAGGACCAGCACTTACTAATGCCTTACCAGCTTCATTTCCTTCATACTTAGCAAAGTTCTTAATGAAACGACCTGCAAGATCTTTTGCCTTGGTCTCCCATTCAGAAGCATCTGCATATGTGTTACGAGGATCAAGAATATTGGTATCTACACCAGGAAGCTCTGTAGGAACTTCGAAGTTGAAGTAAGGAATATTCTTAGTCTCAGCCTTAGCGATAGAACCATCAAGGATTGCATCGATAATACCACGGGTATCCTTAATAGAAATACGCTTTCCGGTACCATTCCAACCGGTATTAACGAGGTATGCCTTAGCACCGCTTTCTTCCATCTTCTTAACTAATTCTTCTGCATACTTTGTAGGATGCAACTCTAAGAATGCCTGTCC
>CAYXQG010000180.1:0-4064 GCA_964467405.1 uncultured Acetatifactor sp.
GCGCAGTGGATATGAGCAAGGAAGAGATCAAAAAGATCGAAGAGGAATATGCAAAAACAGAAACACCTGTTGTTTCCAATAACAGCGCTCATCGTTGGACTCCAGATGTTCCTATGGTAGTACCGGAGATCAATCCTGAACATATGAAGGTTATTGACTTCCAGAAGAAGCGTCTTGGTACCACCAGAGGTTTTGTGGCTGTTAAGCCCAATTGTTCTATTCAAAGTTATGCACCCGTACTTACCGCTTGGAAAGAATTTGAGCCCTATGAGGTAGTTGCTACTACATATCAGGCAATTTCAGGTGCAGGAAAGACCTTTAAGGATTGGCCTGAGATGGTAGAAAATATCATTCCTTATATTGGCGGTGAGGAAGAGAAATCAGAGAAGGAACCCCTTCGTATCTGGGGCGAGATCAAGGATGGCGTGATCGTACCCGCAACCAGTCCCGTTATCACATGTCAGTGTATCCGTGTACCTGTATTGAATGGCCATACAGCAGCAGTATTTGTTAAATTTAAGAAGAAGCCAACCAAGGAACAGTTAATTGAAAAGCTGGTTAATTTCAAGGGTATTCCTCAGGAATTAGAGCTTCCCAGTGCACCAAAGCAGTTTATTCAGTATCTGGAAGAGGACAACAGACCTCAGGTTCAGTTAGATGTTGATTATGAGCATGGTATGGGTATCAGTGTTGGACGTATCCGTGAGGATCATGTATATGATTACAAGTTTGTAGGACTTTCCCATAATACAGTAAGAGGCGCTGCAGGCGGTGCGGTGCTTTGTGCAGAATTGTTGAAAGCCCAGGGATATATTACAAAGAAATAGGCAATTGATTTTACGGAAGGCATTGGGATGATTCAATGCCTTCTGTCATGTATACAGATTATTAGAGTTTCTGTGGAGGAAATGTGGGCAAGAGTTTATATATTGCTGAAAAACCAAGTGTTGCCAGGGAATTTGCCAAGGCATTAAAACTGAATATGGCTACCAGGGACGGATATCTGGAGTCACCGGAAGCAATTGTGACCTGGTGCGTCGGACATCTGGTCACCATGAGTTATCCGGAAGTATATGATGAGAAATATCGCAGATGGAGTCTGGATACCATTCCTTTTATTCCGGAAGAATTTAAGTATGAGGTGATCGGTAACGTTAAGAAACAGTTCACCATTGTCAGCGGCCTGTTAAACAGAACTGATGTATCTACAATATATGTATGTACTGACTCCGGACGTGAAGGAGAGTATATTTACAGACTGGTGGAACAGATGGCCGGTGTAAAAGGGAAGGAAAGAAGGCGTGTATGGATCGATTCTCAGACAGAGGAAGAAATCCTTCGCGGAATCAGGGAAGCGAAGGATCTGTCAGAATATGATGCATTGGGAGATGCAGCCTACCTGCGCGCCAAGGAAGATTACCTGATGGGTATTAACTTTTCACGTGTTCTTACCTTAAAATACGGATACCGTGTAAAGGATTATTTGAAAAGGGATAAGGCTGTAATCTCTGTAGGACGCGTAATGACCTGTGTATTAGGTATTATCGTCAATAGGGAAAGAGAAATCCGAAATTTTGTAAAAACACCTTTTTACAGAGTCTTAGTCAATCTGGATCTGAATGGGAAAAAATTTACCGGTGAGTGGAAGGCTGTAGAAGGCAGTAAGTATTTTAACTCACCCGTATTATATAAGGAGAATGGCTTCAAGGAACGGATATATGCAGAAAAGCTTATAGAAGAATTGTCTGCCCCCACTGTAGGCGATCCTGTTATAGAAGCCATAGAACGTAAGAAGGAAAATAAAAATCCGCCTCTTTTGTACAATCTGGCAGAGCTTCAAAATGACTGCTCTAAGTTTTTCAAGATCAGTCCTGACCAGACCCTGCAGATTGTTCAGGAATTATACGAGAAGAAAATGGTAACCTATCCCAGAACGGATGCAAGAGTACTTTCCACAGCTGTTGCGAAGGAAATACATAAAAATATAGGCGGGTTACGAAATTTTCCTATGACTTCTTCCTTCTGCAGTGAAATCCTAGACAATGGAAGCTATAAGGGAATTGCCAAGACACGATATGTAAATGATAAGCTGATAACGGATCACTATGCGATCATACCTACCGGTCAGGGCTTGAACAATTTTAACAGTCTGAATCCAACGGCTGCAAAGGTATATGAAACCATCGTCAGAAGATTTCTTAGTATATTCTATCCACCTGCCATATATCAAAAGGTATCCATTACTACAAAAATCGGGGAAGAAAAATTCTTTTCCAATTTCAAGGTTCTTGCAGAGGAAGGATATCTAAAGGTATTGCAGTATTCTTTTTTAAAGAAGAATCAGGATGCCCAGGAAGATAAAGGTAAGGATAACGATGACAATGAGTTAAAATGTGATGCACAGTTTATGGAACTTTTGAAGAGCTTAAAAAAGGGACATACACTGAAGTCAGACGGTTTTGAGATAAAAGAAGGGGAGACCTCACCACCGAAACGCTATAATTCAGGAAGCATTATTCTGACGATGGAAAATGCCGGACAGTTTATTGAAGATGAAGAGCTTCGTGCCCAGATAAAGGGAAGTGGTATCGGTACCAGTGCTACCAGGGCAGAAATTTTAAAAAAGCTTGTGAATATTGAATATCTGGCACTGAATCAAAAGACCCAGATCATTACACCAACCCAGTTAGGGGAAATGATCTATGATGTTGTCAACAATTCGATCAGACCTCTGTTAAATCCGGCATTGACTGCCAGTTGGGAAAAGGGACTTACACAGGTGGCACAGGGGCAGATCACCTCAGATGAATATATGGTGAAGCTGGATGATTTTATAACCAGAAGAACCAATATTGTAAAGCAGCTAAATAACCAGAATATCCTCATTGAACAATTCAACAGAAATGCCGCTTATTATCATAAATAAAGGATGGGAGAACGGCAATGAAGTGTGGCAGGCTGCAGACAATGGACATTCCAGAGTCCTTTTAGGACCTGCATCCTGCGTACCCAATGCTGTTACCGCAGAGTTTTTGAATATGGTAATGGCAGAGGAAAGCCCTGTTTTGCTAGTGCTGTCAGGGCACATACACTTTTATCACAGGGACAATCTGACAAGGGATCTGGTACAGGTCGTAACCGGAGCCGGTTTTCAGAAGGAAATGGTAAAGGTAACACTTTTACCCGATAATAATCAATAATATAATCCAGGAGTGACAATATGAGTAATATTAAAATCAAAGATTTGTATGATTTAAATGAAACTATCGCAAAGAAACTGTTTGAAAAGTCAATTTATCCATGGGAAGTGCTTCCTATGATCCATGACTTTATCATAGAGCTTGGAGAAACTCTTGATGAAGAGCATTTTGAAAAGCGCGGGGAAAATATCTGGATCACAAAATCAGCAACAATTGCTCCCACAGCCTGTCTGAACGGACCTCTTATTGTTGATGAAGGAGCAGAAATACGTCATTGCGCCTATGTACGCGGTAATGCCATTGTAGGAAAGGGCGCTGTAGTAGGAAATTC
The DNA here is from genome assembly GCA_964467405.1 of uncultured Acetatifactor sp. Lineage (GTDB taxonomy): Bacteria > Bacillota > Clostridia > Lachnospirales > Lachnospiraceae > Acetatifactor. The sequence goes on from CAYXQG010000180.1 coordinate 3,532, forward strand.
CACAGAGCTTAAAAATGTAATCCTTTTTAATAAAGTCCAGGTACCTCATTATAACTATGTAGGTGACAGTATATTAGGTTTTCAGTCACACATGGGTGCAGGCTCCATTACCTCCAATGTGAAAAGTGACAAAACCTTGGTGACCGTGAAGGCAGAGGAGTGCATCCTTGAAACAGGCCTTAAGAAGATGGGCGCCATGCTGGGAGATCATGTAGAAGTAGGCTGTAACAGCGTGCTGAATCCCGGAACGATCATTGGAAGAAACTCCAATATCTATCCCACATCCTGTGTGCGCGGTGTCATTTCGGAGAATTCCATCTGCAAGAATAATGGTGAAGTGATTAAAAAAAGATAAAAATCATCCTTACTTGACAAAAAAGCCGAAAAAACACTGGATTTTTTGCAGTAAATGTGAGAGAATGTATGCGGTGATTATGATATTTTTTTGTCAACCGATAAGAGATATCTAAGTATAATCAGATTTGAAAGGAGATTTCACATGATTTATTCAAGAGAAGTTGAAGAAATGTGTC
>CAYXQG010000181.1:0-4024 GCA_964467405.1 uncultured Acetatifactor sp.
TTTATAAGTTTTCTTATTATTGTCTGTAACGGTTATAGTTGCCTTTCCTGCTTTTTTCGCTGTAATTTTCCCCTTACTGCTAATGGTTGCAATAGATTTATTACTAGAGGTATATTTCTTCGCTGTTGCTCCTGTCAATTTCAGCGTATATGTTTTTCCTACTGCTAAACTTTTCTTTGTAGCATTAAGATAGGGATTTTTCACTGTTACCTTACATTTATAAGTTTTTCCACTGACTTTTGCAGTTATGGTAGCAGTGCCTTTTTTCTTGGCAGTAACTTTTCCCGTACTGTTGACGGTTGCAATCTTTTTGTTACTGCTAGACCATTTGACCGTTTTACTAGTACCAGACACTTTCAATGTAGTGGTTTTTCCAACATACACCGTTACCTTTGCTTTGTTCAATTTCACTGTGCTTTTTGCTTCTACCTGTATCGGTAAAATTGAAAATAACATTACAAACGCAAGACACAGTGACAGACTGATTTTCACAACTTTTTTCATTCGCACCAATCCTCTCCGTATATAAACATACAATTTGCTATACAATCTTTCTACGCTAATTATAAATCACAATTAACGCTTTATCAATACTATGACACACAAGCTAAAGCATAATCAAAGTATTACCTTGCAGACGCTTAATCAACTCTGCGATATGCTTGATTGTGATATTACCGATATTATTGAATATACCAAAGAAGAATGAGAAGCTATCATATTTCTTATAAATGTGATGGATTCTTTTTTATTTTCTATCCTTAAAATAGTTTTCTATGTGATGTGTTTTCTCCATCTCAAATTGTATCTTCCGTCCACCTACTTTTGCAAGTAAGTATCTATGATATTCCTCTGGTAACATTTCTGATAATCCAAGCCCCTTACAGGCTTCTTCTAATTTCATTCCCCTTTGTTCCACTGCAAAAAGCAATTTCTCTATATTTGTAGTAATTCCACCTCTCTTAGGATATTCATATAACTCCGTATGAGCTAAAAGAACTTCCTTATATTCCTCTGTAGCTTCATAAGCCTTACATAAGGTATAAAAGGTTTGCTTACTTACTCCTGCGTGTTCGTACGCTTCTTCTGATGTAATGAAAAAGGACTGGAAAGCCCAGTATGCTTCTAGGAATACATCGTTTATCCTTGCTACCTTTCGTCCGACTTTGTTTGTTTTCCTTTCAAAGGTATCATTCTGCAAACGTTCCCATCTTTGAGCTATTTCTTTCTCCGAATATCGTCTAAAACTGAAATTCGTTGTACTGTAATAATCCGCTCCATCTGGTTCATCATCATTTATAATAAGAAGATTTATTTTCGGATAGCCAAAGGTTAATTCCTGCCACCACTTACGAAATTCGTTTGTATTTCCTAATGTTCTTCTATTCAAAATGACAATCGTATCTCCTGTATGAGCCCTGCCAATCAATTCTTTTAATTTCGCCCTGCTATCATCACTTAACAATACATCTATATATATGTTCTCCTGTGGTATAAATCTCCCTCTTAAAGACTTATAAACAGTGGAGCGGAGTATGTTCTGCGTGGGCTTTGTAACATAACCATATCCGTAGATTTCTTCCATTATATCACTCCCTATTCGTCATAGTCAATATAGAACTGGTATTAAACATAGTCAAATAATTGTTGACAGATTTGTAAATCGGTGTTACTATTTTAATATGCAAAACAATTATTTGACTATGTTATATCTAATTGTTACTATGAGAAATATAACATAGTACAAACTGAATTGCAAATATATTTTAAAGGAGCGTGAAATTATGGCAACTACTAAATCCTCTCATGTGTACCAGTTAAAAAATGGCAACTGGGCTTATCGGATTTGCCAAACCATTAACGGAAAGAAAATCGACACTACCAGTCGAAAAGACGAAAACGGATTACCATTCTTACACAAAAGAGACGCACAGAGAGCCAGAGAACAACGGCTTGTCGATTTGCGAAATGGTGTAGAGAATAAAAAGAAAAAAGACATTAAACTTTCTGAATGTTGGCAGGCTTATATTGACCAGTACAGCAAAGATAAGGCAACTGCAACTGTTGTTAAATATAATTCTTTATGGAAAAATCATATAAAGGAAAAATTTGGCGATAGGTGGTTAAGTGAAATTACTGTTGATGATTTATATTGCTATTTGTTGTCTCTGTATAAGGATAGGCATTATTCTTATAAATATGTAGAATCGTTTTTAAAACTTTTTTATCAGTTGTATGGAATAGCATATAGGAAAGAACGCATTGACGATGAGAGATATAACCGAATGTTTAAAGACAAAGGTACAAAACTGCATATGCCCGATATGTCGCAGAACGATAAAAAGAAATCAGAAACGGTTAGAATTTATGAGCCAAATGAAATTAAGCAAATGCACGATATTTTTAAGCGTGGCAACCTTTATACAGCATTTTTGATGGGTTATTATTTAGGGTTAAGAATTTCTGAATGCTTTGGCACTAGATGGAGCAATATTAACTGGAAAACCCACACCATCACGATTGATACACAGATGAATTATGAAGATGGAATGTTTTGTCTGGGAGCTGTAAAAACCTATCGGAGCAATCGAATCATCTATATTCCAGATGTTCTATACAATCATTTAAAAGAAAAATTTGACATATATAACAAACGAAAAGATGACCTGTCATATAGAAATACAGAAATTGTTATGGACAAGGTAGCAGACAATCCGCAGGAACATTTTCCTATCCAAGGTGGCGATTTCATCAATCGTAAAGAAAACGGAGAATTACTAACCATCAATAGTATAAAAGCATGGGCTTTAATTATTGAAAAAGAGACTGGCATTGATTTTGAATACCATGGATTACGCAGAACACATATATCGTATCTTGTTTCCATGAATGTACCGCCAAAAGAAACTATGCTTCGGGTCGGACACAAAAAATATGAAACAACATTAAAATATTATGTTTCTCCCAACCAGTTATCCTCTACCAAAATGAAAGCCGCTTTAAATGCCATGTATATTGATGAAAATATCGTAGAGGTAAACTTAATGGGTCAGAAATTGGCAGTTCCAAAGTTTATCTTAAATCAGTTTATAGCTGAATATCAAAAAGTAGCCTAAAGCGTGTAAAAGTAGCAAAAAAGTGTTGCATAACTAAAAAAATGTTGTATAATACTATATAAAGAGGTAATGGTTCTTCGGAGCTGTTTCCTCATAGATACCGAACAGGCTTGTGTGTGCATACACGCAAGCCTTTAGATTTTTAAGGAGGGATTTTTATGTTAAGAGGAATGATTTTTGTAGACCATATGAATTTTGATATAGCATTACAAAATCACTATAAGTCACTTGGATTGCAAACACCTAAGCTAGATTATAATGTACTATTCAAAAATCTCACAAAACAAATTGATAATGTTGATTTCATAAAATCGTTTATTTTTGTGCCTAAACCAGATACTTTCTTGATGAATGACAGTCACTTAAACAGTTATTATAATTGGGTAATCGGTTTGAGCAATGCACCTTATATAGATGTTATTGAGGGGAACTATATCGCACGACAGGTTGATGAAAATGTACCTATGGATATTCAGCAAAAGAATACATATTACAAAGTAGAAAAAGGTACAGACATTAACTTAGCCACACATACACTTCAAAAGGCTTTTTACAATTCCTACGATATTGCATTTGTTATGAGTGCTGATACAGATTATTTGAAAGTATATGAAGTCTTAAAGAGTATGGGTAAATTAGTTGTAGTAGTTGGTGTCAAAGGACAAAATTTATCCCGTATCAAAGGACAGGTAGATAATACTCTGATACTTGACAAAGCATTTTTTGATACCTGTCTGCGTATTCCACCAAAACATAGCCATACTCCAAGCAGTAACTAACAGCGTGTAAAATCATGTGTAAAAATCCTATCATGTACTTTTTCCCCAGTAAAATCAAGGATTTTTTACATTCCATTTTGACGAGGCTAGACATGGAAAGGCTTTCAAGGGATTACTTGAGAGATACTT
>CAYXQG010000182.1:0-1287 GCA_964467405.1 uncultured Acetatifactor sp.
GGATAAAGACCATATGCGAGGAAATCAAAAAGGAACTGACGCAGAAGCACATTGAGCATGGAGATGCGGAAATCGGTATTATGATCGAGACACCTGCAGCAGTCATGATCAGTGATATTCTGGCAGAACATGCGGACTTTTTCAGCATCGGAACCAATGATCTGACCCAATATACCTTGGCAGCGGACCGCCAGAATCCGCAGCTGGAAGAAATATATGATACACATCATGAGGCAATACTGCGTATGATACAGATGGTGATCAGGAATGCACATCAAAAAGCCTGTAAGGTTTCACTCTGCGGTGAAATGGCATCGGATGCTTCCATGACAGAGAGACTGATCCAAATGGGGATCGATGAATTGTCTGTTTCTCCAGATAAAGTCCTATCCATCCGTAAGGTAATACGGGAGAGTATCAGTGCAGAAGAAGGCGAAAAAAAAGAGACTGCATTACTTAGATGAAAAAACAGGTATTCGCTACACCTTGTAAGGTGATTATTATTTGCCTGACCTTGCATTATCCACCGAGGAAGAATAGGAAAACATCGGTGTTTGGGGTATGCGGCACAAACGATCTATCAGTATTAAAATATAGCTGATGGCTGGAATACATATATGCGGTATATCCATCATAGGCGCAAAAGAGTGGCCTATCCTTACTGTCCGCAAATGTGCTTTATAAAATATTCACAAAAGTTTACAGATTACTTGGGCAAATGGATGGCAATTTTATTAACTATTGCAATACTTGGATTTCTTGTAGTGATGAATTTAATTTAGATACAAGAGCCGATTGGGGCACCTTCCTTACGGAGGGTGCCCCAAAGCGGTCTCTTGTCATTTACGAATGTGGTTTATTGATATAGGTTTTGATGGCCTCAAAGGTTTCCTTACTGATCACATGTTCTACACGACAGGCATCCTCGGAGGCTGTATGAGGGTCAACCCCAAGACTGACCAGCCATTTGGTCAACAATTCATGACGCTCATAGATCATTTCCGCAATCTCACGGCCGGAGTCTGTTAAATATATAAAACCTTCCTTGGTTACGGTAATATGTTCTTTGGCACGAAGATTTTTCATGGCTACACTGATGCTGGATTTTTTGTAGCCCAGCTCCTCAGCAATATCGACAGAACGTACCACCGGGCGTACTTTGCTTAACATCAGGATTGTTTCTAAATAGTTTTCAGATGATTCATTATTATGCATATGTATACCCCTTTATAAAATGCCGCCTAAGGCGTCGCTTGTTTTTCGGATGAGAAAAGCTCGCAAGTACGC
>CAYXQG010000182.1:1387-3961 GCA_964467405.1 uncultured Acetatifactor sp.
ACTTGCTCGCTGTATAGGGAAAAACAAATGCCGCCTAAGGCGTCGCTTGTTTTTCGGATGAGAAAAGCTCGCAAGTACGCGCAGATGCGCTCTGCATACTGCCAATGGCAGTATACTTGCTCGCTGTATAGGGAAAAACAAATGCCGCCTAAGGCGTCGCTTGTTTTTCCTTATACACATTATAGCATATGGGGGAGGGACAGGCAACGTGATTTATAGACGAAAAGATGCACAAGAGGTATAGTTGCATGCTGCGCAGAGAAAAAGTGATTGAAAAAATACAATAATACATGTATAATAGCCTCAAAATATGTCAGGGAGGATTGAAATATGGGTTTTTTGACAGGTAAGACAGCAATTATTACAGGCGCAGGTCGTGCAGTATTAAGTGATGGTAAGTGCGGTTCCATCGGATATGGTATTGCAACGGCATATGCTAAGGAAGGCGCGAATCTGGTTATTACCGGACGTAATGTGAAGAAACTGGAGGATGCGAAGGAAGAACTGGAGCGTTTATACGGAATAAAGGTGCTTGTTGTTCAGGCTGATGTTAATGCAGGCGCTGACAATGAAACAGTTGTTAACAATGTGATCAAGCAGGCAGTTGATACCTTCGGCAGAATCGATGTGCTGATCAATAATGCACAGGCTTCTGCATCCGGAGTAGCAATCAAGGATCATACAACGGAAAATTTTGACCTCGCAATTTATTCGGGCTTATATGCATGCTTCTATTATATGAAGGCATGTTATCCTTATCTTGCACAGACAAAAGGCTCAGTAATCAATTTTGCATCAGGAGCAGGTCTTTTCGGTAATTACGGACAGTGTTCTTATGCAGCTGCAAAGGAAGGCATCCGCGGTCTTACAAGAGTAGCAGCTACGGAATGGGCAAAGGATGGTATCAATGTAAATGTAGTATGTCCTTTGGCATGGACTGCACAGCTTGAGCAGTTCCAGATGGCATATCCGGAGGCATACAAGGCAAATGTAAAGATTCCGCCATGCGGACACTTGGGCGATCCGGAAGAAGAAATCGGACGTGCGTGTGTGGCATTGGCACATCCAGATTTTAAGTATATGACAGGTGAAACTTTAACATTAGAAGGCGGTATGGGTCTTAGACCATAATCGGCTGCAAAACCCGGGAGAGAGGTTCTTCCGGGTTTTTTTATTCTGTATTGAGTAACTGAAATGTGTGTGGTAGAATGAAGATATGTATAGGAGGAGGGGTTTGGTATGAGATCAAAACGTTTATATCATCACGGACTGACTGCTTTTTTCTTAAGCGGTATATGTGCCATGTCCAGTGGTATTATTGTAAGTATTTTGCAGGAAAAGTATGGATTTAATTATAGTATTACAGGTACCATGCTGTCCTTATTAAGTATCGGCAATATGGCAGCTTCTTTTGCTACAGGAATTCTGCCCAGTAAAATCGGTACGAAGAAGACTGCACTTATTTTGTGCAGCGGTTACTTCCTTGGCTATTTCCTGATGGCACTAACCGGTGTGATCGGCGTTGTAATGGCAGCGTTTATCATGGTCGGACTGGCAAAGGGATGTACGATCAATAACTGTACGATCCTGGTAGGAGATAACAGTGAGGACAGAACCAAGGGAATGAATATCATGCATGCCTGCTATGCCTGTGGTGCGTTGCTGTGCCCGTTCCTTGCAGCCGGATTGCAAAAGATAAGTGCAGACATGCCGATGCTTGGTGTTGCTGTAATGGGCCTGTTTTTGTGGCTGACTTTTCTGTCCGCAGGACTGCCGGGTAAGAAGACGGTTGCGGATGGGAAGAAGGACAAGCTGGAGCTGGATTTTTTAAAGGATAAAAAATTCTGGATACTTACAGGTCTTTTGTTTTGCCAGAATGCAGCCGAGACCAGTGTGACAGGCTGGTTGGTAACATATTATAAGGATATGGGGATTTTGTCCGGTTTACTTGCAACTTATACAGTGACGATCATGTGGGGTGCGACCTTGATTGGAAGACTTTTGATCGCATTTGTATTCCCGGTAAAGGATACATTCCGTACCTTAACGGTTATGGGAGCCGGCTGTACCATATTATACGCACTGCTTGTAGTAATGCAGCAGCCTGTAGGGGCTATTTTGCTGCTCTTTGGCTTTGCATTTTCTATGGCAGGCGTAAATCCGATCGCAGTAGCAGGAGCAGGCAAATCTACCACAGCAACCAGCCTGGGTGTAATGCTTCCTGTAGCCAGTATAGGGGCAATCGTGATGCCGTGGATCATAGGTGTCGTGGCAGAGAAGGTTGGTTTGCAGGCAGGAATGTTCAGCAATCTGATCCCGTGCATCGGAATCATGATATTGGCTTTTGTGATGATGAAGCAGGAGAGAAATAAGGGGCATATCACATCGTGATATGCTCTATTTTTGTCAGAATATCAGAAAGGCCCGTAGGAAAGAGAATAGAAGGGGTGCTGAAAAGTATTATAGGATGCTTATAAAATAAAAAAAGATCGAAAGCCAAAAGCTTTCGATCTGAATAAAACTGCGGAAGATGGGACTTGAACCCACACGGTGTAACCACCACAAGATCCTTAG
>CAYXQG010000183.1:0-3926 GCA_964467405.1 uncultured Acetatifactor sp.
ATGGCCTGCCGTACGATCCGTAATGAAAGAGAACGCAGAGCAACAGCTATGCTGACACCCTTTATGCCCTGTGGTGCAAAGCTTCCCGTAATCGCATTGTTTGCCGGTGCATTTTTTGCAGATGCCACCTGGGTAACAGTTGTAATGTATTTTGTAGGTATTATATTGATTTTGTCAGGTGCATTATTAGTCAATAAGATCACCGGATATAAGTTCAGAAAGTCCTTCTTTATCATTGAGCTTCCCGAATACAAGCTTCCCAGCCTAAAGAGAGCATTTATCTCTATGTGTTCACGCGGTAAGGCTTATATTGTAAAAGCTGGTACGATTATCCTGGTATGTAATGCAGTAGTTCAGATCATGCAGTCCTTTAACTGGCAGTTACAGCTTGTAGAGGAGGGCCTGGAGAATACTTCTATTCTTGCTACGATCGCTTCTCCAATCGCAGTTTTGTTAGTGCCTGTAGTAGGATTTACAGCATGGCAGCTTGCGGCAGCAGCAGTGACAGGCTTTATTGCGAAAGAAAATGTTGTAGGAACCCTGGCAGTATGTTATGCTTTAACTGATTTTATTGATACAGAAGAACTTGCACTGATTGGCGGAGGAAATGAAGTGGCTGTTGCCATGGGCCTGACTAAGGTAGCTGCGCTGGCATATCTGATGTTCAATCTGTATACTCCTCCCTGCTTTGCAGCTTTGGGGGCGATGAATTCAGAAATGCAGAATAAAAAATGGCTGTGGGGCGGTATTGCACTTCAGTTAGGTACCGGCTATACAATCGGTTTCCTGGTATACCAGATCGGTACCCTGATCACCACAGGCAGTCCGGGCACAGGCTTTGTTCCGGGTCTTATCGCTATATTTGTTATGGCAGCAATCGTAGCAGCCTTGATTCAAAGAACCAATAAGAAGATGAATCAGGAGTATAAATTGTCATAAATAATGGAAAAGTCTTTTGATAATAAGGCAGGGAATGAGAACAGAGTTTTGAATTTGAAGGAGTTATGAGTATGGCAGATTTTGTTGTTGTGGCAGCAATTATAATTGTAGTGGGAGCTGCAATCATCTACATAATAAAGGAGAAAAAGCGCGGAACCAAGTGTATCGGATGTCCGGCAGCAGGTACCTGTACACATCATTGCAGCAGCGCAGGCGGCTGTATGGATAACGGAGAAGACAGTCATACTGACAATCAGTAAACAAAAGATAAAAAGGGCGTATCCGGTCTTGAAATTTTCCGGATGGTCAGATCATCAATCTGATCATTGGAAGCATTGGTGCCGGATATGCCCTTTTTATTTTAAACAACAGACAGTGACAGCATGTTACAGGTCTGTATCTTTGCATGCATTCGGCTCGATTCTGGCAAATAATACACCAAAATCCTCCGGTATAGCAGTAACATTTACACTTTGTACCTGCCAGGTATCCTCCAGATCCAGCCAGCCTATGAGCCTGGCAGAGGAAAAGGGGAGAAAAGGCTTAAGCAGGATTGCAATATTGGCAATCAGATAGGTGCAGTTGTAAAGCGTTTCCTGACATTTGTCGGGATCAGAGCTTCTGGTTTTCCAAGGTTCATGGGCATCATAATATTTGTTTCCGAAACGTACCAGTTCAAAAATACCTTCTAAAGCATCCTTAAAATGTCCTTCCTCAATCCTGGTGCCTGTGAGAGCAAACGCAGAAGCAGCTTTTTCCTGTATTTCTTCATCAATTGCAGCAGGAGATAGTCGGTTGTCAAGATATTTGGGAATAAAGGCAAGGGTTCTGTTGACAAAATTGCCCCATGCTCCTACCAGCTCGGAATTGTTCCGCTCCGTAAATTCTCTCCATGAAAAATCCGTATCCCGCTTTTCCGGTCCGTTTGCGATCAAAAAGTAGCGGATCGTATCAGGATCATATTCTTGCGCAAGATCCTTGGCCCATACAGCCCGGTTATTGCTGGTGGAAATCTTTCGGCCTTCCAATGTCAGATATTCGCTGGATATGATATCATCCGGCAGACGATATCCTCCGTGTGCCAATAACAATGCAGGCAGGATAATCGTATGGAAAGGAATATTGTCCTTGCCATGTATGTAATAGTGGCGGGCATTTTCGCCGAAAACCTCTTCAAGAGAGGTCCCCCTTTCTTCACAAAGTCTTGCAGCTGCAGAAAGATAGCCTAATACATTTTCTGCCCAGATATACATTTTTTTATTTTCATAACCTGCATGGGGGACATCTATGCCCCAGTCCAGATCTCTGGTAATTGCTCTGTCACGCAGGCCCTCATTCATGTAGCGTTTGGTAAAAGCAATTGCATTTTTACGCCAGTTAGGATGTGAAAGAAGCAGCTCCTTTAATTCCTTCTCTAATTTGGAGATACACAGAAATAATTGAGGTGTCTCATTGAAGCTTAAGGGTACATGACAAAGAGAGCATTTGGCATCAATTACGGAATTGATATCATGCACCTCGCCGCAGGCCTCGCACTGGTCACCACGGGTTTTCTCACCGCAGGAGGGGCAGATGCCTATGATCAGACGGTCTGTTAATACCTTCTGGCATGCAGGGCAATAGGCCTGTTTCACGACTCTTTCCTCCACATATTCTCCGGCATAGATCCGTTTGTGGAATTTCGTGGCAAAATCAATATGATGCTTGTCGGAAGTCTTCGTATACAGATCGAAGGAAAACCCAAGCTTTGCAAATACATCGCGGAATTCCTTATGATAATGATCGCTGATCACCCGCGGGGAACGATATTCTTCTTTGGCGCGTATTGTAATAGGAGTGCCATGGCAGTCGCTTCCGGAAACGTAATATACATTTTCTCCCTTTGCACGATAGTAACGTGCCAGAACATCCCCTGGAAGAAGTGCAGCTATATGGCCAATGTGGAGAGAGCCGTTTGCATAGGGCCATGCTCCACCGATTAAAATATTTTTCATGATATGATTCCTCTCATTTTTGGATTAGTTGATAACACAAGCTTTTTTATGGCATAAAAAAACACCTTCACCCCCTCTGAACAGTCTAAGGGACGAAAGCGCATGCTCACGTGTTACCACCCTAATTCACTTGTATCTCACGATAACAAGCCTTATCAAGTTCGGACAAAATATGCTGTCGAAACTCTATCGCTGTAACGGGCGCTCCCGTCGTAGCCTAACAGCAAGCTGCTCGGTACGAAGCTCAGAGACCATGTTCGGCAAAGTCCGCTTCATCCATTCTCAGCACATCTAATGATGATGGATTTCTCTGTAAAAGCTTTGAATGCTTACTCTTCTCATCGTCGCTCTTGAGGCGATTATAGCACAATCGGACGGAAAAAGCAATTGACAATTATGTAGATGAGTAGTAGTATTTTTATGTATTTATCCTACTAAAACAGTATGATAAACGGGAGGGAAAAAAGTATGACATTACAACAGTTACGATATGCTGTGTCGATTGCTGATAATAAATCTATGAATAAAGCTGCAGCGGAACTGTTTATTACACAGCCCAGTTTATCCAATACAATAAAGGATTTGGAAAATGAAATCCATATTACCATTTTTTTGCGCTCCAACAGAGGAATTGTAATAACACCGGAGGGAGAGGAATTTTTGGGATATGCAAGGCAGATGTTGGATCATTACCATCTGATTGAAGAAAGATATGTCGATCAGTCGGTATTTAAGAAGAAATTCAGTGTATCTATGCAGCACTATACTTTTGCAGTAGAAGCCTTCATCCATATGGCAAAAAAATTTGGAATGGATAAATATGAGTTTTCGGTATATGAGACTAAAACCAGTGATGTGATTGATAATGTTCGTCGAAACAAGAGCGAAATCGGCATTATTTATAAAAATGAATTTAATGATAAATTTATTGATAAGCTTCTGCGGGAAAATGAGTTGGAATTCATTCCCCTATTTGATTGCAAGATCTATGTA
>CAYXQG010000184.1:0-3925 GCA_964467405.1 uncultured Acetatifactor sp.
CAAAAGCGAGTCAAAGAATAGCAGCTTTACTCGACGACAACAGTTTCGTTGAAATTGGTGCACTTGTAACTGCAAGAGCAACTGATTTTGATCTGAAACAGAACGAAACTCCTTCTGACGGTGTTGTTACCGGCTACGGAGTGATTGATGGTAATCTTGTGTATGTTTATAGCCAGGACGCTTCCGTAATGAACGGTTCCGTTGGTGAGATGCATGCTAAGAAGATTACAAAACTCTATGATCTGGCTATGAAAACAGGTGCGCCTGTGATTGGATTAATCGATTCTGCCGGACTTAGATTACAGGAGGCAACTGATGCATTAAATGCATTCGGTGAAATCTATATGAAGCAGACACTGGCTTCAGGAGTGATTCCCCAGATTACAGCAATCTTCGGAACCTGTGGCGGCGGTCTGGGATTATTCCCTACCCTGACTGACTTTACTTTCATGGAAGAGAAGAAGGCAAAGCTGTTTGTCAATGCACCTAATGCACTTGACGGTAATGTGATCACCAAATGTGATACTTCCTCAGCAGCATTCCAGTCAGAGGAAAGCGGTATCGTTGATGTAGTAGCTGATGAAGCTTCTATCCTTGCTCAGATCAGAGCATTGGTTGGTTTCCTGCCTGCAAACAACGAGGACGAGCGCTTTGAAGAGTGCGCAGATGATCTGAACAGAGTAAATCCTGAGATCGCAAACTGTGTAGGAGATACAGGTATTGCACTGTCTCTTATTGCAGACAACAATAACTTCTTTGAAGTAAAAGCAAATTATGCAAAGAATATGGTCACCGGATTCATTAAATTGAACGGATGTACCGTAGGCTGTGTAGCAAACCGTACTGAGATTTATGATGCAGAAGGTACTGTTGCAGAGAAATTTGATGCAGTATTGACCAAGCAGGGCGCAGAGAAGGCTGCAGATTTTGTAAACTTCTGTGATGCTTTCAATATTCCTGTTCTTACTTTAACAAATGTAAAGGGATATGAAGCTACCATCTGCTCAGAAAAAGGTATTGCAAAGGCAGCTGCAAAGCTTACCTATGCATTTGCAAATGCTACCGTACCGAAGGTAAATGTAGTAATCGGTAAGGCTTACGGCACTGCTTATGTTGCAATGAATTCCAAGGCAATCGGTGCTGATATCGTTATGGCTTGGCCCAATGCTGAAATCGGTACCATGGATGCTAAGCTGGCTGCCAAGATCATGTATGAGGGCCAGGGCGCAGATGTGATTAATGAAAAAGCAGCTGAATATGCAGCACTTCAGACAAGCGTACTCAGTGCAGCTAAGAGAGGATATGTGGATCAGGTCGTAGAGGCAGCTGATACCAGAAAATATGTTATCGGTGCTTTCGAAATGTTATATACAAAGAGCGAAGACCGTCCTGACAAGAAGCACGGTACAGTATAAGAAAGGGTGATTAGAGTATGAAGAAGATTATTGCTTTAGCTTGTATGATTACCTGTATCTTTGGTTTTACAGCATGCGGCAGTGAGGAGAGTTATACTGATTACGAGCAGGAAAAGCTGGCTTATGCAGAGCAGCTTGTGTCAAGTCAGATCGTTCCCATACTGCAGAACTTTATGAATGATGAAGCAGCAACGATTTTTGACGAGAACACTCCTGAAGAAGTGGCATATGTTATGGCACAGGAGTATGCATTGAATGTAGAAGGCAATGCCTTCCTTGGTGCAATCGAGTCCTTCCACTCTGCAGCAGAGACTGTGGGAGAAATTGTCAGCATCGGTGAAGCAACCGCAAAGATTGATGACGATACGATCATCGTTACTGTACCCGTTGCGGGTTCCATTAAGAATGCGGAAGCAGAGGTTATCGTATCCAATGATATCTTTTTGGTACTGCAGTCAGCAGCACTGAATGAAGAAGCAAGCTTGGGAGATGCAATGGTACGTGCTGCATTAAATACCCTGATCGGTATGTTTACTGTATTTGCAGTATTGATCATCATTATTTGTGTTATTTCATTGTTTGCTTTTATTCCGAAGATCCAGGCTATCTTCAGCAAGAAAGAAGAGAAGAAAGCGGAAGCACCAAAGGCTGCATCTGCACCCGCTCCGGTTGCGGCACAGAGCGTTGATGTTTCCAATGATTGTGAATTAGTTGCCGTTATTGCTGCAGCTATAGCTGCCAGTGAAGGCCAAACATCTACTGATGGCTTTGTGGTTAGAAGTATCCGCAAGGTAAACAGAAGAAAATAATATATTATTTTATGGAGGATATTGAAATGAAAAATTATACCATTACCGTTAACGGCAACGTATATAACGTAGTAGTAGAAGAAGGCGTTACTGCAGGCGCTCCTGTAGTAGCAGCTCCTGCAGCTCCTAAGGCAGCAGCTCCCGTAGCAGCACCCGCTGCAGCACCTGCAGCTCCTGCAGCAACCGGTGCAGCAGGTTCCGTAAAGGTTGAGGCCGGTGCAGCAGGCAAGATTTTCAAGGTTGAAGCAAGCGTAGGACAGGCAGTTAAGGCCGGCGATCCTGTAGTTATTCTGGAAGCTATGAAGATGGAAATCCCTGTTGTTGCTCCGGAAGATGGTACTGTTGCAAGCATCGATGTTGCAGTAGGCGATTCTGTTGAAGCAGGTGCAGTTCTTGCAACCCTGAACTAATACAAGACTTTTACGTATTGATTGATAACAACAGGAGGTCAACAAATGGATTATATATTAAATACGTTTGACAACCTACTCCACCAGACAGCTTTTTTCAATCTGACCTGGGGCAATTATGTTATGATTGCGGTTGCATGCGTTTTCCTTTATTTAGCTATTGCTAAAGGGTTTGAGCCTCTGCTTTTAACCCCGATAGCATTCGGCATACTGCTTGTAAATATCTATCCGGATATTATGATAAGCCCGGAGGATGCTTCCAACGGCGTAGGCGGTTTGCTGTATTATTTCTACTTATTAGATGAATGGGCAATCTTGCCGTCACTGATCTTCATGGGCGTAGGTGCGCAGACAGACTTTGGTCCTCTGATTGCCAACCCTAAGAGCTTCCTGCTCGGTGCAGCAGCACAGTTCGGTATTTATATGGCTTATTTCGGAGCAATCCTGATGGGCTTTAATGACAAGGCTGCAGCTGCAATTTCTATTATTGGTGGTGCAGATGGTCCTACATCCATTTTCCTTGCAAGTAAATTAGGACAGACTGCTATTTTGGGACCTATTGCAGTAGCGGCATATTCTTATATGTCATTGGTTCCGATCATCCAGCCTCCTATTATGAGAGCGTTAACAACAGAAGAAGAGAGAAAGATCAAGATGGGTCAGCTTCGTCCTGTATCCAAGCTGGAGAAGATTCTCTTCCCGATCGTCGTTACTATTGTAGTATGTTTGATCCTTCCTACCACAGCTCCCCTTGTTGGTATGCTGATGTTAGGTAACTTATTCAAAGAATGTGGTGTAGTAAGACAGTTAACAGATACCGTATCTAATGCAATGATGTACATCGTAGTTATTCTGTTAGGTACCTCTGTTGGTGCTACTACCAGTGCAGAAGCATTCTTGAATCTCGATACACTTAAGATCGTAGCACTTGGTCTGATCGCATTTTCCTTCGGTACTGCAGCAGGTGTTGTTGGTGGTAAGATCATGTGTAAGCTTTCAGGTGGTACGGTTAACCCTCTGATCGGTTCAGCCGGTGTATCAGCAGTTCCTATGGCTGCACGTGTATCCCAGAAGGTAGGTGCGGAGTCAGATCCTACAAACTTCCTTTTGATGCATGCTATGGGACCTAATGTAGCAGGTGTTATCGGTACTGCAGTTGCAGCCGGTACATTTATGGCTATATTTGGTGTATTTTAAGCAGTGCAAATTTGAGGAGGCCGGATGCATATGCATGGCAGCCGGTCCTTCTTAAGCATAATGAAACAGGTCCATAGGACTTATGGATCGTGCG
>CAYXQG010000185.1:0-3918 GCA_964467405.1 uncultured Acetatifactor sp.
TGTTTATGGGCTTCTTACTAACTTAACCTTATTATAACGCCATCCCCCCATTCCATAAGCAGTGCTGCACTTCCGGACACAGCAGGCGCCGCAAAAGAGGTTCCCGTTACTGTGCGATATCCGCCAAGAACATCCGGCGCCACAATATTCACTCCCGGTGCCACAATATCGGGCTTTATCCACTGTGCCAGTGTAATACCGTCTTTTTCTCCCACGTCCCTGATGCCTCTTCCCGAAAATGCCGCGTATTGTTCATAAACTGTATCATATGCACCCACTGTCACAATTTTTGACGCAGTTGACGGTATCGTCAGTGTCATTTCCGATGTTGCTCGCAGAAAAACACTGCGGCTGCTTCGTGCTTCACTGCCGGGAAGATAGCAGTCAAATTTGCCCGATACAATTGTGATCGGGTCCAAATAAAGCTGCCATATACCACTGTCAATATAATTATTATCTCCTGTCGGCACCAGTTCGAAATAAATCTCCTGTAAAACAGAATAGGGTTTTGGCTCTCCGCTGTATACCAAAACCCTTGTCCTTCCCAGTATAAATTCCTGCGTTTTAGCATTGACTGATTCATTCAATGTAAAAAAAGAGCCGTCCGGAGCCTGTAAACGCACACGAAAACGGTCACTGTACTGCTTCCAAAGCTGAATGCTCAATGACCGTTCGTATTCTCCTGCTGCAATCTCCACTATCTGATCGTTGTTGATGTTTCCCGCAAAATGCCCTGCCGTATCCGCCTCATTGCCTGCCCCCGCACAGATCACATTTCTTCCGATCTCAGAAGCATTATCCAAGAAACGCTCCAGCAAGGAGCTTCCGTCATGGGAGCCGTAAGTATTGCCGAAGCTTAGGTTTATCACTACCGGGCTCTGCCTTTGGATTCCTTTTCTGACTGCATAAGTCACAGCCCTCATGATCTGGGTTGTTTTCGGAAAACCGCTCTCTGTATCATCCCCTAATTTGACAACTAAAAGGGCACTTTCCGGTGCTATCCCCTGATAGATACCAGATACCGTATTAACCCTGCTGCCGGCCGCAATGCCTGCCACAGCCGTTCCATGCCCGCTGACATCCCTGCTTGGCACACTTTGAAAGGACTTTTCTTCCTCCTCCATAAGAGCAGCATTGATCCTTTCCCGGGGAAATTCCACACCTGTCTCAAATCCCTCCGGAGGCTGACCGTTTTCCCCCGGATCCAGGGTCTGATCCCATAAGGCGATCAGCCGTGTAGAACCATCCGCATTCCTAAAATCCATTCTCCGGTAATCAATCCCTGAGTCAATCACTGCAAGGATCACACCATTTCCTGTAAGGCCTGTTTCCCCCACTGTCACCGGATATATGCAGGAATTTTCACCGGGTAAAACAGCCTGAAAATAATACTTTTTGGATTTCTCCACATATTCAATTTCTTCAATGCCGGATAAGGCTTCCACATAACCCTCCGGCACTGTCAGGATGGCATATCCGGCAATCAGATATTCCACCTTTATACCATAGTCAATCAGGAAACTAAGGGAGTCATGATACTTGACGATAACCTCCCAGCTTCTTGTTGACACATCAAAGCCTACATTCAGATTGTCCGTTCTGCTCCTGATATTCTCCCCGGTCTCCAGTGCCAGGTTTAAAAGATTTTCAAATTTCTGGCTCATCTATGTCCTTTTGTGCCATACCGATATTTTCCATCACACATGCTGTTTCTTCATTATATTCCGGCTGACAGACATATTTTCCTGTTTGTTCTATTCCTGATAGAATTCCTTAAATACTTTTATTGCAAAGACGGTATCACTGCATCCTGCTGTTTCCACTGCAGAATGCATTGCTAACTGGGGCAGACCTATATCCACAGAGGATAATGATACATGTGCCATGGAAATATTGCCCAGGGTACTGCCGCCCATGATATCAGAGCGGTTGGCATAGGTCTGATAAGGAACACCTGCCTTCTTGCACAAAAGCTTCATCTTAGCAGCTGACACTGCATCCGTTGCATAATGCTGGCTGCCATGATATTTGATCACGATACCGCCTCCGATATAGGGACGATTTGTCGGATCAGCCTTCTCCGGATGATTGGGATGTACTGCATGGGCATTGTCTGCTGAGATCATAAAACTGCCTGCCACCATCCTGTAATACTCACTTTGAGACATGGAAAGAGCCTCGCAGCTTCTTTGCAAAACCTCCTGTAAGAAGGTGGAATCTGCACCCTGTCCTGTAGCACTTCCTACTTCTTCATTGTCAAATACAGCCAGTACGTTAATATAGTTCTCTGCCTTACTTGCTTCGAAGGCCTGCAGGGATGTATAAACACATTGCAGATCATCCAGCTTGGGACTTAATATGAATTCCTCCTCTGCTCCGATCAATCTGCCTTCCTCCCTGACATATAAAAACAGATCATGTGCCAGAATATCCTCTGTATTCACTCCGGCTGCCTGTGCAACCTCCTTCAGCAATAAATTACTGCTTTTTTCTTTTCCGCCCATTGCCATAAGAGGCAGCAGATCCACCTGCGGATTCAGTTCCACACCCTTATTGACTTCACGGTTCATATGAATTGCCACGTTGGGTATTACAAGCAGATCCTTATCCACATTCACCAGCTTTACCAAAGGCATGCCCTCTGCATCCTCTACGACGATTCTTCCTGCCACGGACAGCGGTCTGTCCAGCCAGGTATTTAAGATCATACCGCCATACTTTTCTGTATTGAGCTTAATATATTTTTCCTCTACTGACATTTCAGGCGCTTCCTTGATCTTAAAGGTTGGCGAATCACTGTGAGATGCTATGATATGGAAGCCTGCCGGGCTTTTCTTAGGAATCTGCACAGCAATCAGGGAGGAACCGTTACGGATCACAAAATATCCCTTTCCGGCCTCCATCTGCCAGCCGTCCGTCTCCTTTAATTCCTCATATCCCTGTTGCATTAATTTCTGTTTAATATTATCCACAACATGATATGTACTGGGACTTTCCTGAATAAAATGAAGCAATCCCAATGCTTCTTTTTGATCTGTACTCATTTCTTCTTCCTCACATTTCCATTCTGTATTATATTTCCTGCAGACTTTTTATACCCGGTATATAACGGAAGCTGCTTTTTCCTTTGCTATATCCTCACCACATAAGACAGTGATGATCGCCAGTGCAAAATCAATGGAACATCCCATGCCTCTGGAAGTGATCACATGACCGGCTACTGCTACGTTCTCATATACGACCTCTGCACCTGCAAGTGCTTCTTCAAAGCCCGGATAACAGCATGCCTTTTTCCCCTGCAAAATGCCGCGATGTCCTAAAATACTCGGAGCTGCACAAATTGCTGCCACATATTTTCCTGTTTCAGCAAACAGATCCACCTGTTTCATCAGGCCTTCATGCGCCTCCAGATTTTTCGTTCCCTGTAAACCTCCCGGCAAAACGATCATATCCAATTCTTCAAAATTCACCTCATCAAACGTCAGATCCATACCCACACAGATCTTGTGGGAGCCTGTTACGCTCTTATTGCTTCCAATTGCTGCCATCTGTGTATCAATACCTGCTCTTCTGCACATATCAACTACTGTAAGTGCCTCTATCTCTTCAAATCCTTCTCCAAAAAAAACTGCAATTTTTTTCATATTTCCGTTCCTCCTTCATGTCCCGATATCATTCCATTTCAGTATAATCAAATTCTTTCCATATGTCACTTATTTTTACTTCATTTTTTCACAAAACTGCTGTATACTACTGTTGCGGGAAAATTATAAATCGTTCATACAGAATCAATAATAATAAATCACAGAAAGGCATGGTAATAATCCAAACATGGAAATAGAGCGCAAATTTACTTTAAAATCGCTTCCGGACAACCTGGAGCAGTATCCCTTCCACTCCATCGAGCAGGGGTATCTC
>CAYXQG010000186.1:0-3913 GCA_964467405.1 uncultured Acetatifactor sp.
TACACTGACCCGCATTACCCATCATTCCTGCCACTGAGGTAATATTGATAATGCATCCCTCACGGTTACGAATAAACAGACCTGCAAGGTGACGAATCATATAAAAAGCACCTTTGAGATTTGTATCCAGAACGGCATCAAAATCTTCTTCTTTCATCATGGCAAGCAGACCGTCACGGGTAATTCCTGCATTGTTAACAAGAATATGGGCTGTTCCGAAATTTGCCTTGATTTTTGCAACAGTTTCCTTTACTGCAGAAAAATCTGCAACATCACACTGATATGCTTTGGCTTCCACGCCGTTCTCCTCTTTGCATTTCCTGCAAACCTTTTCTGCTGCTTCTGCATTTCCTGCATAGATGACAGCCACATTGGCACCCATAGATGCCAGCTTATATGTAATGGCTTCACCAATCCCGCGTGAGCCTCCTGTTACAACGGCTGTTTTTCCTTTTAACATGATTCTGCCTCCGATAAATACTCTGTAACACTTACCGCCCTGACATCTGCACTGATTTTCTTAATCATATTAATCAGTGTTTTGCCGGGCCCGATTTCAACAAAAGTGTCGATACCATTATCCATCATATTACGGATGGTCTTTTCCCACTGCACAGGGCTGCAGATCTGCTTTGAAAGCAATTCTGTAGCATTCTCGGTGTAGGGCTCAGCCGTCATATTGGAATAGATCGTAACTGTTCTTTTCCCAACTTCTGCGTTCGCCAGTTCCTCCGCAAACGCATTTGCTGCCTCCTTCATAAAGGGGGAATGGAAGGCTCCCCTGACCCTAAGCGGAACCGCTCTGCCGCCTGCTGTTTTCACTTCTGCTAAGAATCCTTCCATCTGAGAGGAAAGCCCCGAAACGGTAATCTGACCGGGGCAATTAAAATTCACGGGATAAACATCTGCATACCTGCTGCAAACCAGACACACCTGTTCAGGTGTCAGCTTCACAACCGCAGCCATTGAAGTGTCAAACTTTTCAGCTTCGTGCTGCATCAGTTCCCCACGCTTACAAACAAGACGGAAACCTGTCTCATTACTAAAAATACCGCTGATAGTTGCCGCAACAACCTCGCCAAGGGAAAATCCGGCAACTGCATCGGGAATAATCTTTTTTTCTATCAGGACACTTGCTGCTGCCAATTCCGTTGCAAAAAGGCAGGGCTGTGTATTCTTCGTCTCTTTCAATTCATCCTCCGTGCCTTCAAAGCATTGCGCGGAAGTGCCCGGACGGATCCCGTCACATAATTCATATATCTTTTGGGCAGCCGGATATTTCTCATACAGGTCTTTCCCCATACCGGGATACTGATCGCCCTGCCCGGAAAAAACAAATGCTATTTTACCCATTGTGATGCCCTCAGAAGGATCGGCTCCGCTTCCTCCATAACTTCCTTAACAATTTCTGCCGCAGGCTGTTCTCTTTTAACCATGGCAGCAATCTGACCAGAGAGGAAACATCCTTTTTCATTGTCACCCTCCTGCACGGCAAGCCGTAATGCTCCTGTTCCCAATCCTTCAAGCTCCTCATCCGGCATTCCGCCATATTCAGCCTTAGAATACTCTCTGGCAAACTGTGTACGCAGACTTCGAACAGGATGTCCAAGACGTTTGCCGGTTACCATAGTGCAAAGGTCAGTAGCTTTCAGAATTTTCTCCTTATATGCAGGATGGATGGAACATTCTTCTGCACTTAAAAAACGGGTTCCCATCTGCACACCTTGCGCGCCGAGCATAAACGCAGCGGCCACACCCCTGCCGTCCGCAATACCACCGGCAGCAATAACAGGCAAAGTCGTTGCATCACAAATCTGTGGAACAAGAACCATTGTCGTAAGTTCGCCCACATGGCCTCCGCTTTCACCGCCTTCTGCAATAAGAGCAGATGCACCAAGTCTGGTCATCAGCTTTGCCATAGCAACTGAAGCAACAACAGGAATTACCTTAATCCCTGCAGCAAGCCATTCATTAATATATTTGGATGGATTGCCTGCACCTGTGGTTACAACCTCAACTTTTTCTTCTGTAACAACATTTGCAACTTCATCCGCAAACGGACTCAGCAGCATAACATTTACGCCAATAGGTTTATCAGTGATACTCTTAGCAATGCGAATTTGCTGTCTGACATAATCTCCGGGTGCATTGCCTGCTGCAATAATGCCCAGACCGCCGCCATTTGACACGGCAGCGGCCAGTTTACCATCAGCGATCCAAGCCATACCACCCTGAAATACAGGATATTTAATACCCAGCATTTCACAAATTGTTGACTTAATCATAAGCATTACCCCTTTTTGCTTTGGATGAACTTGTCCAGATCATCGATAGTTTCCACTTTCTGATCCAGTTCAATTTCAATACCGATTTCATCCTCAAGACTCATAAGGAGCTCCACGGTATCAAGAGAGTCGATGCCAAGCTCAGAGAACCTGCTTTCCGGCTTTACAGCAGAAACATCACAACCTGTTCGTTCTGAAACGATTTTTGCAATAGCGTCAAAGTACATAATCACATGCCTCCAAAATAAATTTTCAAGCAGTTTTCTGCTGCCTGTTGCTGTCCATTATACTGTGATGCCGTTCCGCCAAAGAAACTGCGGCGTTCCAAAAGCGTTCCTGTTTTATAAACAATTTATGAAATTTTACCTTTTCGGACTGTTTCTGTGACTGTAACAGCAATATCACTCTATCCGACTTGCCCATATCCGGAGATAATCCATTACACCTGTAAGGTACGGAACATCATAATGAAACAGAAACAAAAAACTGCTGTGCCTGCACTTATCTAAAAAGTGCAGGCACAGCAGTTTATGACCTTAATTGATAGAAAGCCGTCCTTGGCTCCCTTCACCTATCTGCTTTCCTTAAAACATTTATTAATGAAATCAATAACTCCCGTTCCGTTCCATTGATGACCGCCTTCGTGCACGGAATGTACCAGACATTCTCCCTTGCCTAACAGTTCATATGCCTCTCTGGCAATCTGTACCTGGGGATAGACATTTTCCAGCCCGTTTGCACCAGCTAAGGGATCATACCTGCCGCTTTCCACAAACAAAGGACGGGGTGCTATCATGGCACCTATGTCTCCCATATCTATCAGCTTCCACAGATTCGGCGCATAATTGCAGGAGCAGTTAGACGGTTGCTTTAATAAGGCT
Organism: uncultured Acetatifactor sp.; assembly: GCA_964467405.1. Lineage (GTDB taxonomy): Bacteria > Bacillota > Clostridia > Lachnospirales > Lachnospiraceae > Acetatifactor. The sequence continues at coordinate 3,167 of CAYXQG010000186.1, forward strand.
TCCTTGAAGCCATACATATATCCGCTTGTTACCACACATTTCACTCTTTCGTCCAGAGCCGCAAAATAAATGCTCTGATGACCACCGCCGGACATTCCCGCACATGCCACCTTTTCAGGATCCAGATCAGGCAATGTATGGATCAGATGATCCAACAACCGCATCAGGTCCCAGGTCATCATACCGATCATGGACATGCCAAGTCCTACTGCCATCTGCGAGATCTCCTTATGAGAGCTGGAACGCCAGTTTTCCGGCAGATCCCCCTGCTGTTTTATCTCTCTTCGTTCTCCCGATCCTCTTGCATCCGGGCATGCTACATAATATCCTGCCTGTACCAGTTCCTCAGCAAAGCTTTTTTTCGCCGGATCCCTGTTTGATGCTTTCACTGCCGGATTTTGGGGATCTCCCACATTCCCCTCCTTGCCGCCGCCATGTCCGTGAGGATTAATGACCAGTCCGCCATTACAGCCTTCCAATGGCTTTAATAAAAAGAAGGGCATCCTTACTCCCGGTTCCGTCTGAATCACCCAATGTTCCCTGGTATAGTTCTCTGCTTCCATCACATCCAACAGTACAGGCTCTGCAGATGCCTGCTGACACAGATTCAGCCCTACAGCCTCTGCCAGACGAATGCGGATATCCTTCTTCCAGGCTTCATATTGATCCCTTCCGGAAACATCTGCCGGATATTGTCTTGCCACTCTGTCATAAAGATTTGCAAAATAGTCCATGGTCGTATAATAC
>CAYXQG010000187.1:0-3895 GCA_964467405.1 uncultured Acetatifactor sp.
GTACGTTACTGGTACCGAAAATGATTTCAAACAATACCGCAACGACAAAGCTGTGCCGCATGGTACCGGCAAGCCAGCCCGTCCCGTTCTTTCGGGCAGCGGCACGGGCAGTCTCCGTGGTTATGGCCGTTACAGCCTTTCCGCGGAAAGTACGGTAAGTACCGTCATAAGCGGAATCGTTATTGCCGCCGCGGTAATCCGCGTCTTCATTGATATAGCTTACCAATGTTCCCGTACTGCGTTCCATACCGGCATGGCCGGCAGCGGACATACTGCCCACAGGAATGCAATAGTTGTATTGGCCCGGTATAGGAGAAAGCGACACTGCCTCGTAGAAAAGACGGCCGACCGTCCAGAAGGCAAGGTAGAACTTCTTGCCCCAACCCCATTGGTAATGGCCCATACTGCCGTCCAGTTTGGCGGTCTCGCCGTTGGCAAAACGGTAATGGTTGGTCGGATCAAGTTTTCTGCGGCTGTAGTCGTTCTTCACGAGATAGCAGCCGAGACCGAGTTCATCCGGAAGATTTCGGCCGAATTCAAGGCTGCCTGTCCATGTGGCAGCCGTCGGGGTGGAATTGTCAAGGTTCCAGACACGGGCAAAATACGGTGCGTTGGCCATGTTTACCGCATCACGGATACCCATACGTCCGGAAGCACCGGTAGTCTTGTCAAAGACCTCAATTTCCTTGTCCTGGATTTCACTGGTGGCAAGGTCGAGGTCGTCAATCTGCTGACCGGACTCAAAGGCACTGAGCATCGTCCTCAGTCTGGTTTCTTCATCTTCTGTAAATGCCATATTTCCTGTTTTTGATTGTTATACGATTCGCATTCTACCGCCGTTCAAACGTATCTTGCCGTCACCCGTCAGGCGGATAAGAGGGGTACGGACATTTATCTTCACTTCCTGCCAAAGCTCCGTGTTCTGTGTGGGAATCACATAGAAGCTGCTGGTACCGGTACCGTTCACCTTCAGATTGCCCGAAGGATCAACACGGAGGGAATCCCCCTCCTCCCTGCGGTAGAGCACGTTTTTCATCACGTAACCGGGATAAAGCTGTACACCTATCTTCTGGGCGACCTTGTTGGATGTACTGATTTCCGACGGAGCTTCAATCACCATCCTCACAGGGGAAGCCTGGGATTCGCCGGAAAAGTTCTTCATCAGCGTATCCATCTCAACGATCTTCTCCTCGGCGGTCTGGTTGGTGCTCTCGCAACGGGTGGTGACGTCCAGACAGGCGTTCTTCAACGTAGAGAGGTTGGAAGACTCGCTGTTGGCCTTGGCCGCAGCCGTATTGGCAGCCGCTGTGGCCACCTTGCTGTTGGCCGTTTCGTTCACGCATTCCTGGGTGGCGGCACGGCACGACGCTATGACATCCACACATTCTGCGGTCTTTGTCTGACAATACTCGGTGGCCTCCTTACAGGCTTGGGTGACACTTTCACATGTTACCCTGGCGTTGGTGGCAGCAGTAGCGGCAGCGTTCGCACTGGCTGCGGCATCCAACGCCGCCTGTTTCTGGGTACTGATATCCGTTATGGCATCAGTAACCTTCTTGGCGGCGGCATTGGCATCCGATGCGGCACTGTTGGCGGCCGTCGTGGCTTCAATGCACGCAATTATCTGGGCGTCCACTTCCTTGGTCAGCAGGTCCAGGGGGACAAGAACCGTCTTTTCGACACCGCCAAGGAGGTAGCGTGCCGGAAGGGAGGTAATCCCTTCCAGCGTGGTGGCAAGCTCTACATCGCCCACACTCGTACCGTGTGTCCTCACGTATTCGAGGAAGCCCGGAAGGGCGATGGCATAGAGCGCTTCCAGTTCACGTTGGCTGGTCTGTATAGCTCCCATAATCCGGTCCGTTTATTCTTCTGAAAGGATTTCATTGATACACCCCGGTACGGTCGCATAGACGGCCGAAACCTCTTCCTGAGTAAGTGCGGCAAAAGGCTTCAGGCTGGTGTTCATGTAACCACCACGGCTGTCATAGGCCACGTTGCCGACTTCGGCACCGTCCTTCACTATCTTTCCATAGACGGTGGTGCCGTTGGTGTTGCTCACACGGGTAAAGTTGATTGAAGCGTTCTCACTCAACACTACAGGGTCATAGCTGACCGACGAATTCGATGATTTCTTTTTCATACTGTTCCTGTTTTTATGGTTCAACATTCTTTTCCTTCCACTATATCGGCCACAATGCCGTATGCACCGGCCGAAAGTTGTTCAGCACAGACTCGTTTCAGGAAGCTCGCTTCTTCTGTGCTTACTTCCACCTCCGATGGATTGCCTGCAATGCGTCTGCTCAGGCTGTAGGCCGTATATTTCTCATCCTGGGATACAGGAGTACCGCCAAGTATGGAGAGATTGAACAGGTTGCGGGCAAGACTCTCCCAAATTTGGAGGGCTGTTTCCTGACCGTTCTTCTTTTCCGTAATCGTCTTGCCGAAGCAATCCACAAATTCTTTCTTGAAATTCACTTTCATAATGTCATATATTTAATGGTTCAACATTTACCAGTCTCTCGGCAGCTTGTACTGCACCCAGGCACCGTAATACTGGGTGCCGTCCACCGTATAGTTTATATCACGGCACCATACCAGTTCAAAAGCATCACAGATACTACTGAATGATAATGTGTCTGCTCCTGTAAGTTTGGAATTCTGGTTGTAAATCAGAACAGGCCTTGTATAGCGGTAACTGGTCCCGTTCCAGGTATAGCAATACCCCATCTTGATACTCAACCCTCCACTACCCAACCTCTTGATGCGGATGACGTGCCCGTCATCATACAGCTGCATGGTCGGGAGTGTCAGCGTACAATCGCTTGTATTGATGGCTATGACATTGTAGTCACTCCTCTCAAGGGTCTTCGAAGTTATGTCTGTACCGATGATTGTATTCTTCATCGCCATACCATATATGCTGCCGCCATTGATACCGATTGCCACATTGTCGCGGCCTCCCTGGGCGGAAACCAGCATCGCATAATTTGCACCGAATCCCCATTGGTCAGTCGTGTCATGATTCTCAAATCTTGCCACAGCACGTAATCCTGTAGATGCAGGAAGGACATTGCCGCCAATGCCGGCAAAAGTCTTGTAGGTATCATTACGGAATATCACATAAGCGTCATTGTCAAACCCTGAATTGACCAGCCCATTGCCGGAAACGGTGAATCCGGCAATACGGGTGGTGCCGTCCGTATCCACACTGAAGGAATTGTTGATGGTCGTAATACCTTCAATGCTTATCTTGTCGGCAGTCAGCTTGATGGCACTCGTGACAAGACCGGTATCCGGATCATACTGTACACTGGTACTCAGTTCGGCCTTCGCCGCCAGCTCTCCGTCCATCGAATAGACCTTTGAGTAGAGGGAATTGTAGTTGGTCGTGGTCACCCAACCGCTGCCTTCCAGCAAATGCCCGTCGCTGTCAAAAAGCCCGGCAATGGCACTGATACTTGTAGCGTTCTGTTCTATCGCCGTTGCATTCGCCACTGATTGGGCGTAGGCATCATCGGCGGTGGATTGGGCACTGTCAGCGTCCTGTTGGGCATAATAGGCTTTCCACCAGGCACTGGAGGCTTCCGTGTAGGCTTCATCGGCACGGTCATGGGCGGCCTGTGCCGCAGCGGCAGCCGTCTTTTCAGCCGCCGCAAAGTCGCCTTGTACGGAGGTGACGGTGGAGCTGATCGATGAGACCTCCACTTTCAGGGCTGAAATGGAAGACGTGTTTTCATCCGTCTTGGCCGCATAGATGGAAATGTCCTCTTCGGCCGCGTCAAGGCGAACGCCCAACTTGGTTACGGAACCCTCAACACTGTCTATCTTGTTTGCATATATCGTTATATTATTTTCAGCGGCATCAAGGCGGATACCCAGATTGGTCACCGTACCC
>CAYXQG010000188.1:0-3866 GCA_964467405.1 uncultured Acetatifactor sp.
GCCGGTACTCCGGCTCCTCGCGGCGTGCATGGTCACGGGTGATCTTGCCGTAGCGCCGGCGGTGCTTTTTGCGGTAGTTCTCCGCCAGCTCCTCGGCCAGCTCGACCACCCACCATGCGGCGTAGATCAGCGCCATGCCCAGCAGGCAGATGCTCATCATCGAGTACCAGAAACCGGCCCCGGTGGTGCCGCAGCGGGCCCAGCCGGCCAGCAGGATCGCCCCGGCGGAGCAGGCGGCGCTTGTAATAAAATCGTTCATGTTCGTGTCCTCCTTAGTAGCAGCCGAACTCCTGATCGAGCAGGGTGTCCAGCCGGATACTCTTGCCTTTGCGCTCGGCGCTCCATCCGTCCGGGTAACGCCTGACCACCTGGCGGGCGCTGCACCCGGTCGCAAGAGCGGCCTGCTCCACGCTCAGCCGAATGCAGCCGAAGCGGGAGAACAGGGCTTTGTAGGCATCGTGCCAGGCTTCAGGTCGTTTCACGGTGTTACTCCTTTACGGATGTCGCGTTTGATGCGACATTTTGGGCGAAGAAAATCTGGGCGCTATCCTCTGCGGACAAGTCCAAAATCTCGGCGATACGTTTTGCCTCACCAACGGTGAAATTGTCGCCATTTGATGCGATTTTGCGATAAATAGTGGATTTGTCAACTCCGATTTTGGTGGCGAGATCCTCAATCGAGAGCTGCTGCGCAACCAGAAGGGCTTTGAATTTCGGCGTGTTCATGGTGTTCACCTCCCTTTCGTCGCATATCTGCGACAGCTGGATTGTACTATGCTCTGTGCGGAATGTCAAGTACTTTTTCGCATGGAAAGCGACAAAATTTGATTATCAACAAAAAACTGTTGCAAATTTGCGAATGCTATGTATAATAAGAACTAGGGAGAGGTGAACAAATATGCGAATTGGCGACCGAATCCGAGACAAGCGACTGGAACTGGGTCTCTCGGTAGACGAGCTGGCTGCCCGATTAGGCAAAAATCGAGCGACGGTGTATCGGTACGAAAAAGGTGACATTGAAAATATGCCGATTGGAGTGCTGGAACCGCTAGCGCAGGTACTGCAAACTACACCGTCCTATCTGATCGGCTGGACGGAGGACGCCTACGATTGGCGCCGTGACCTAGATCATCGTTTGGACGCCGTGGCGGGTGAGCACTGGGACGCTTTATTGGAAGAGCATCAGGGCGATTATTCTGCGGCATGGAAGGCATGGCAGGCGGAAAAAGCAGAACCCGAAGAAAGCGTAGTAATCCCGCAGGGAGCTACATTGTTCGATCCGGCACTGGTAGCCCCGCTGCTGGGTACTGTTCGGGCGGGCCTGCCGATGTACGCAGAGGAAAACATCGAGGGCTACATCCCCATCCGTCAGACTGATGGTGCAAAGTATTTTTGGTTGAACGTCCGGGGCGACAGCATGAACGCCGCCGGGCTGGACGAGGGTGACCAGATTTTGATCCGGGAGCAGCCGGAGGCCGAGAACGGCCAGCTGGCGGTGGTGCTGGTCAACGGCAATGAAGCGACCGTGAAGTATTTCCGCCGGGAGGGTGATCTGGTCATCCTGACACCCCGCAGCTTCAACCCTGGCCACCAGCCGCAGGTCTATGATCTGAAAAAGACCCCGGTGCGGGTGCTGGGGCTTGTGGTCGAGTGCCGGAAGGTGTTCAACCGGGGAGGTGCATGGCTATGAGAATGAGTCAACGGACGGCGGCGCAATATCACCGTCACATGGAGCGGGAGCGTCGCCGCTGGCGAAAGAACGGACGCTCTATGAATGCTCTGGTAGAACTGTTCGTTCTGGCGGCGGTGGGCTTTGGCTGGTTCTGCGTGTGGATCTTCAAACGGGTGATCCAGCTCTATGTGTGGATCTTTAAGCTGCTTTGGAAGGCCGGCGTCTGGCTGTTCGAGCAGCTCCTGCAGGTTGGGGTCTGGGCCGCAAAGAAGTACCGGGCGTGGCAGGAGCAGCGCGCGGCAGATGGGGAATAAAAAAGCCCGCCGGGGAGCATCCCTTGGCAGGCGGCAACGTGGCAACATTGGAAACGTCGCTTTCTAAAATCCCTTACGCGAAGAAATCAAACAGTCTATACACGTGTGCGTATTCTTGATTTCTTCTGTTTTGGGTCTGTATAAGAAGTTCTGTTGCCATTGTTTCCACAACCGGAAAAGCGGCTTGCGGGCTGGGTTTTCGGCGGCAACAAAGATTTTATTGTGGAAACATTGAGCTGATACAAGCTAAATAGCAAAAACGCCCCCGGTGCTGGAACACCGAGAGCGTTTCAATAAGCGGTTCGCCCTTAAGGGGGGCATCACACACTCAAACAATGTGATTATACCTCTTTTGGGCGGGCTTGTCAAAGTGTACCCTGATGGAGGTAGAAAAAATGGCAGAAACGAAAACGAAAAAGGGGCGCCGCCCCGACGGCCGGGTGGTGATCAAGCGCACCCGCGGGCTGGAGAAGCCGACCTGCTTCTACGGCAAGAGCAAGAGTGAGGCAGAGCGCAAGTACCAGCAGGCGGTCGTGGAGTACGCCCGGAAGATGGCGGAAGCAAAGCGGGGCTACACCTTCGCGCAGATGGCTACGGCCTACGAGGATTACATCACCGGTCCAGCCTCTCCGGTGCGGCGCGGCACGATCAACGCCTACCGGAAGTGGTTCAAGCCGTTCCGGGCGTATTTTGGGGATGCCGTCATGAACGACATTGCCCCGCAGGAGGTGCGTGGGTATCTGGAGCATCTGAAGCTGGAAGGTAAAAGCAAACATAGCATCGCAAATGCAAAAAGCGTGTTGTCCTGCATCTTCAGCTATTGGTGCGCTGAATATCACGGCTCTGCAAACCCGGTGCTGCTGGCAAGGCTGCCTGCGGGGCTGAAAGAGGGCAAGCGGGAAGAACCCACCGAGGAACAGCGGGAGATCATCAATGCCCACCCCGAGGGCTGCGGTTTCTGGGCGTGGCTGTTTGAGTACACCGGTCTGCGCATGGGCGAGGCCAACGGGCTGCGCTGGGAGGATGTCGATCTGGAAAAAGGTACGATCACGCCGGTGCGGGCGATGCCGTGGAACCATAACCAGCCCTACGAGGAGCTGCTCAAGACGGAAAACGCCTACCGGACTATCCCCATCCTGACCCCGCTGCGCCCGTTTTTAGAAGCAGGGAAGAGGAACCATGCGCCCACCGACTATGTGTTGTCTGGTACGGCAAAGCCTTTGACTCAGTCTCAGTACAGCCGCCGCTGGACGATGTACTGCCGGGATCTGGGGCTGTGCGAGAGCTACACTCGTACAGCGAAGATACCAGCCACGAGCCTGCGCCCGGAGCGCACGGTGGAGCGGCAGGAGTACCGGACGACCGTGACGGCGCATCAGTTCCGGCATCTGTTCGCCACGAACCTCTTTTATGCGGGTGTGCCAGATAAGGTGGCGCAGCAGCTTCTGGGCCATGCGGATATCATGACCACCCGCCGGATCTACCAGCATCTGCGCGACGGCGAGAACCTGCGCTATGCCGCACAGCTTGACGCCTACGTGACGCAAAAACGGCAGGCGTGATACTGGGGTGGTAGTAAACGGGTGGTTTTTTGAAGGTTTTCTTCGTGTTTTCGTGAATTTATTGTGCTTCAAATCCCCTCCCTCGCACCAGAAACGGCAAGTTGAGAGATCAGCTTGCTGTTTTTTTGTCTAAGGGAAATCGGAAGAATGACCAATAAAAAGGACAAAGCGAAAAAAGACCGGCTTCCCGGTCTTCGAGCGTCCGAATCGGTACGCCAGACAGCGCAGACAGTTTTGCACGGCTTAGACCGGAATCTTTCCGCGATTTTCAAAAAACATCGTGTTAAAATAAGAAAGGTCAGGAGAACGAGGCATCGA
>CAYXQG010000189.1:0-3836 GCA_964467405.1 uncultured Acetatifactor sp.
CGATATTCAAAAATATTAGAGATCATCTCTGCTTCGCTTGCCTGTATAAGACCCTGCTCATGTCCCTCATTGACCATATGAATGATTTCTTCCTCTGTAACATCATTATCATCCTTTATGCTGTTTAAGCCAAGCAAATGTAAGATTCCCCTGACCGTAAGCTGACTCAGACCTACAAAAGGTGTCATGATACCTCTGACAATATATATGATGTCTGCAAATGCATAGGCCCATCTGACCGGATTTCCCATTACGATCCTCTTTGGCAGGACCACGCCAAAGGTTAACAGTATGTAAAGCACAGCTGCGAAGGTAAGTACCACCGCTGCTGCAGAAATGGTCTGCGGTGGTATTTCTGATGACAAAACCACATTGCTTAAATGCTCCAGCCATCCACTTACCTGCTGTACCCATCTTCCCATACAGAAAAAACCGATCACAATATGGATCAGCATAATGATCCATTGCATTGTATTCGCATATACAGCCGGATCATCCATGATCTTAAAAAGCCTGATCGATCTTCTGTCCTTTTCTTCTTCCGCTCTTTTTTCAATTTCCTTTACATTTAACTGGTCAACCGCCGAATTGAATCCATAATAAAGCATATCGATCAATACAAGCAGCACCAGAATAATAGTGGCAGCAGACCCGCCATCCTCCATTGTAATTCATCTCCTTTATTCGTATACTAATGCAGAATCATAACATCTTTTCCTGTATTCGTCAAGAAACCGAACGATTATGTATTCAGTTCCAAGCTGATCAACAGGGCCCGGTCCACCTTTTTCATGATCTCACCATCCAAATGACATACCTTATCCTTCAACCGTTTCTTGTCAATTGTACGCAGCTGCTCCAATAAGACCACTGAATCTTTATCCATATCATACCTGGCCGCACTCAGTTCAATATGAGTGGGCAGCTTTGCCTTGTTCATCTTTGAAGTAATGGCTGCACAGATTACTGTAGGGCTATGCCTGTTTCCCACATCATTCTGTATGATCAGCACAGGTCTGATCCCCCCCTGCTCCGAACCGATCACCGGTCTCAGATCCGCATAAAAAACATCTCCACGTTTCATTTAACAGCTCCTTCTGAAATTGGTTTATTTAGTACCTGATGTGGTTATTATTTCCACGTTTTTCAGAAGGTATACTGTTTCTTTTTCCTATTTGTTATTTAAGGATCAGACAGTATCCAACACTTTTCCGTCCTTTATATAAACTCTCGGCAGTCTCTGGTTCAAATCACATACAAGCTCATAATTAAAACGACCTGACAATTCACCCAGATAATCTGCTGAAATATGCTCCTTGCCGTCATAACCGATCAACGTCACCTTATCTCCCTCAGACACATCCTCTATATGCGTCACATCCACCATAAACTGATCCATACATACTCTGCCGAGAATCGGTGCCTTACAGCCTTTGATCAGCACATATCCCCTGCCCTGTGAAAGACTTCTGGGATAACCGTCACCATATCCCAAAGGGATCGTAGCAACGCGTGTATCCTCTTCTGCCACAAATTTACTGCCGTAGCTGACAGTCTGGCCCTTATGGATGGTCTTAACATAAACCACATGGCTATGTAAAGACAGTGCCGGCTTTAGCAGAACTGTATCCCGGCTCACCTCATCAGAGGGCATCAGGCCATATAAGGTAATACCTGCTCTGACCAGATCCATATTGGCCTGTGGGATATCCAGAATACCTGCACTATTGGAGCAATGGTGCAATGGTATCTTTCTGCCGGTCCGCTGCTGCGCTTTTTCCGTAAATTCCTGATAAAGGGCAATCTGTGCATATGCAGAGGTTTTATCAGCCTCATCTGCACAGGCAAAATGTGTATAGATTCCTTCTACCTCAATACCAGGTGTCTCAAATGCCTTTTCCACAAAAGAAATTCCCGTTTCATCCGGCATAATACCGATACGTCCCATACCTGTATCCACCTTAATATGCACCAGTGCATTCTTTCCGACTTCTGCTGCAGCCATACTGAGCTCTTTTAGAGCGTCCTCTCTGAATACCGTAATGCGAATATCCTGCCTGATCAGTTCAGGATATGCATACGGGAAGGTATAACTGAGTATCAATATCGGTTTTTTGATACCGGCATTCCGAAGTTCAAAGGCTTCCTCCGCAGTAGCCACTGCAAATCCAAACAGATACTCTGCTTTCTCTACAGCCTTTGCAATGGGAACACCTCCGTGTCCGTAACCATCTGTTTTGATCACTGCTATCATCTTTGTTTGCGGGGCAATATGCTTTTTCATATTCTCCAAATTTTCCAGAATATAATCCAGATTTACCTCCACATATCCTCTTTGAAATTCCCACTCACGTACATCCATGGTATTTCATCCTTTCAATCCATTGATATTTTTTAAGATCCGCATGGCCGTTACGCCGTATGCAGAATACTCCTTTTCTGCCAGATCACCTGCCAGACCATGAAGATAAACACCCGCAGTTGCTGCCCGGAAAGCATCCTCTTTCTGTGCTAAAAGCCCTGCGATCATTCCCGTAAGGACATCGCCGCTGCCTGCCGTAGCCATACCATTATTGCCGGATACATTTAAATAGATCTCTTCCGAACCTTTTGCAGCCACCACAGTCCTTGCATCCTTGCAGACCATTACACACTCTAATGCCTCAGCACATTCCACCGCTGTCTTGAGCATCTTTTCCTTCAATACACCAACAGGCTCCTTTACCAGACGTGACAGCTCTCCTGCATGAGGTGTAAGAATCTTACTTCCTTTGTAATTGATCAAAATCTTCCTTAACTCTTCTGTCTCACTGATCAAATTAACAGCATCCGCATCTGCTACCAGGGGCAGTGTGCTGTTTGATAAAATATACTGAAGAATATCTGCAGCCTCACGGGATCTGCCCATTCCCGGACCAATTGCTACTACATCAGCCCATTTTAAACTACTTTCTGCATTTTCACAAGCACCATACATCACTTCCGGCACCGCAGTCTGCAGGATAGCACGATTCTCCTGCGGGCAGAGCACTTTTACCATACCGGCTCCCATCCGAAGGGCAGCCTTTGCACACAGGATCGCTGCACCCGCCATCTGCTCAAAGCCGGCCACTATCAATACCTTGCCGAAGGTTCCTTTATTTCCCCCACGATCCCTTTGGGGCATAAGTTCTAAGGGATCCTCATCATAAGTAAACAGCTGCGGTTTTTTCCCAAAGAAGGCCTGCTTTGTGATACCGATATCCGCCACCGTCAATTGACCTGTATAGTCACTTCCCGGATACAGGAAATGTCCTCTCTTTGCAAATCCGAAGGTAACTGTTGCATCTGCCGCAAAGGCTATACCAAGCACCTTGCCGGTATCTGCACAGATGCCGCTTGGAATATCCACTGCCAGCTTATAAGCATCCAGCTGATTCATATACTGAATTGCAGTCGCATATTTTCCTTCAACCGCCCTGCTTAATCCCACACCAAATACAGCATCCACCACTGCACCAAAGCTTCTTTTTTCCAAAACATATCTTTCCAGCTGCAAATATGCACTGTCTTCTTCCGAAAGTATAACAGGATAATGCTTTAAAATATCCAGCTGTCTTAAAAACTGACCTGTAGCCTTCTGCTTATTACCGATCATACATACAGTGACCCTGTAACCTTCCTCTGTCAAAAGACGCGCCAGGGCAAGGCCGTCTCCGCCATTATTTCCACTGCCGGCAACTACAAGAACATCTCCTTTATCAGGAAGCTTTCTAAGGATTTCATCCCTTACCGCCAAGGCTGCCCGTTCCATCAAAACTTCCGCTAAGATACCGATCCTCTCTATGGTATTATTA
>CAYXQG010000190.1:0-3829 GCA_964467405.1 uncultured Acetatifactor sp.
GCTTCGCACTCCACTGTACTGCTTCGCAGTACGTTTGCTCGCTACGCGTAGGAAAACCAAATGCCGCCTTCGGCGTCGCTTGGTTTTCCTTTCGCGTACATTATAGCGCAAAAAAAAAATAAATCTAGTTAATTTCTTCGGGAAAAGAAAATGTTCTGAAATAATTACAAAGACTTTTGGAAATCTATCTGCTATAGTCAAGTTATTGAAAATAATATTGGGGAGGTATTATTATGAGTAATTCTTTCTATACCCTTCGTCCCGATGACCCTAAGGCCTTTTATCTGGATCAGGGCTTTGGTGTCTGCGGCGATGGTAAGACTGATGACACTGCTGCTATACAGTCGGCGATCAATCGGCTGTATGAAACTGTGGGGCTTGGCATTCTGTTTATACCGGAAGGCGAATATGTGATCAGTGATACACTTCTGATTCCTCAGGGTGTACGTTTGATCGGTTATGGTGCCAACCGTCCCCGTATTCGTCTGGCAGACCATGCTCCCGGCTTCGACCAGCCTGTTTACGGTGATAAGGGCGGCAGCCGATATATGCTTTGGTATACCAGCAATCTTCCGTCTGAGCCGGGCGGTCCTTTCCTTGATGCCAATGCAGGAACCTTTTACAGTACTTTGGAAAATATCGATCTGTATGTTGGTCAGGGAAATACCAATGCCATCGCAGTCCGCTTCCACGTAGCGCAAAACAGCTTTATCGCGCACTGTGATTTCCATATTGAATCCGGCAGAGCCGGTATTTTTGATGTGGGCAATGAATCGGAGGATATCCACTTTTACGGTGGCCGGTACGGCATCATTTCCACTACCTGTTCTCCGGGATGGCCTTTTGTCCTTTTGGATTCTTCTTTTGAAGGACAGAGCGAGGCCGCTGTCCGCAGCTTCGGCACCGGATTTACCGCTGTCCGTGTACAGGCAAAGAACCTTCCGTCCTTCCTGTATGTAGAAGATGATAATATTGAAAAATTATTTATGCAGGATTGTTTGTTGGAAAATATCAGCGACTGTGCTGTTTCCACAGACAGTGAGCTGCGTCCTGCCAACCAACTGAATACACTGAATATCCACTGTAAGAATGTACCTGTCTTTTCTAAGAGCCGTGCAACCGGCGAAACCGTATGTGCAGGGGAAAATGATTATGTAGTAGAAGAGTTTCATCAGGGCTATGTTGCTGATTGTCTGGGCGACACTCCGCACTATGATATTCTGCTTAAGACCTCTTCCCTTGCGGATGCTGCACCTCTTCCGGGCAGTGATATTCCCACTTTTCCTGATATGAGCGAATGGGTCAATATCCACACCTTAGGTGCAAGGGGAGACGGCAGAACGGATGACACTGCTGCCTTTAGACTGGCCATTGCAAACCACCGAGTGATCTATATACCCCAGGGTGTCTATATCCTATCTGATACGATCACTCTGAAAAAGGATACCATCCTGATCGGTCTGCACAGCTATACCACCCAGCTTCGCGTCCCGGACCGCACCCCTGCTTTCGCTGACTTTGGTTCCCCGAAGGCATTATTGGAGATACCGGAAGGCGGAGATAACCTTGTCAACAGCTTCTGTATTGATACCTGTGGTGCCAACCAGCGAATCAGCGGCATCATCTGGAACGGAAGCGAACATTCCTGCTTAAGAGATATTAAAATGAACGGCGGACACGGCACCATGTCCGTAACCAATGATGCCAGAGTTTCCCATATTCCCTGCTACAATGCAACCGGTACGGATGATTATGATCCCTTGCGTGACTGGGACAATCAATATCCCAGCTTATGGATCAAGGGCGGCGGTATCTTTAAGGACATCTGGTCAGCCAGCACCTATGCCGGCATGGGTATGTTCATGGATCATCCTTCTGCACCGGGTAAGATCTATTGTATGTCCTTAGAGCATCATCGACGCAGAGAAGCTCATTTCCAAAATGTACAGGGCTGGTCCATTTATGCTTTGCAGACTGAGGAAGTTCCTGACGAAAGCTATCGTGCCATGGCATTGGAATTTGAAAATTGCAAGGATATGCTTCTGGCCAATACCTTCAACTATCGTGTTTCCAGAATGTTAACACCTTATCCCTATGCGATCAAAATAAACAACTGTGAAAATATCCAATTCTACGGTATGCACAATTTTGCCCAGAGCCGTTATGCTTTTGACAATCTGATCGTAGATATCTGCAGCGGCAAAAGTGAGCGCACCTGGGAGCTGACCCGCATGACCATTCACAAGTCCCAGCCAAGAGTGCCTTCTTTCGGCAACGATCCTGTTAAGCTCTATGACGGCTTCTGGTTTGCTGACGGCGGCTGTGTAGACAGTAAGGGTAATTTCTATTTCACGGATACGGAGGCTAAGAGGATTTACCGTATTGATGCCAAGACCTTACATATCAGCGTTGCCTTGGAGCTTGTAGTAAAGCCCTTTGCCGTATACTGTGATACGCAGGATAACCTGCTGATCCTTGGAGACTATAAGCCCTCCAGAACGGCGCCCCACTTTGGTCCGCCTCCACGCTTCTTAAATGACCGTTTCAAGAGCCTTGTGGTCTTTACGGTACAGGACGGCCAGCTTAAGGAACTGCCTCTTCTGGATGCTGCTCCCGATAATGCCGTTTATGTTTACAGCGGCAGCCGTTCCCGTATGGTGAACAATTTCATCCCTGCCCTGACTGCACCTGCCACTCAGTATTATGCTGCACCGGACGGCATTACCGTGATTCCGAGACGTGATGATCTTTTTGGTGCCCGCAGTCTGACCGCTGCAAAAGAAGGCGAGGATATCCTTCTTGTAGATGAATTCTTCGGCCGCACCTTCCGTTTCCGGGTTGGCGAAGGCGGTTTACTTTGTGAACCCGAGCTTATCCTGAACCATGGCGAATGCTGTGCACAGTCAAGAGACGGTAAGCTCTGTGTCTGCGACGGACAGGTAAGCCTGTATTCTCCTGAGGGAAGCAAATTACAACAGCTTACCTTACCTGAGAGACCTTCCACCTTTGCCTTCGGCGGCAAGGACAAGGATATTCTCTTTATTACTGCCAGAACCGGTCTTTATGCCTGCAGACTGTAAGTTCAGCCGATAGATCCCATAAAAACCAAAGCACCTTCGAGCATTTTTGCCCGAAGGTGTTTCGGTCTTAAACCCAATTTGCATGTCTTGTAAAAACGGTCACCCGGTCCTGCAATATATGAGCAAAGCCCTCCTGCAAAAGCACCTTCTTTTTTTTCCCATCCGTCTGAGAGAGCACTGCCGTTCCCGGTCCGATCACCGCAGCCAAAGGCAAATGCCCCGGCAGGATCCCGATTCTTCCTTCTACGGTCATTATCTCAAGCATAGCTGCTCTTGTATGATAAAATTCCCCCTCCGGCTCCAGGATCCTTACCTCGAAATCATTCTGCACCGTGGGTCACCTCCGTTCTATCTGCACCTGTTTAAAACATCCTCAATGCTGCCTGCATTTAAGAAGCAGCTTTCCGGAACCCTGTCATATCTGCCCTCTAAAATTTCCTCAAAGCCGCGGATGGTCTCACCAACAGGAACATATCGCCCCTTCAAACCGGTAAACTGCTCTGCCACAAAAAAAGGCTGGGAAAGAAAACGTTGTACCTTTCTTGCCCGGTTGACCACCAGTTTATCCTTTTCTGACAGCTCATCCATTCCCAGAATGGCAATGATATCCTGCAGATCCTTGTATTTTTGCAGAATTTCCTGCACCATACGCGCAACCCTGTAATGCTTCTCTCCCAGGATTTCCGGATCCAGAATACGGGATGCAGATGCCAGGGGATCCACTGCCGGATAAATTCCCAGTTCCACAA
>CAYXQG010000191.1:0-3817 GCA_964467405.1 uncultured Acetatifactor sp.
TCCTCATCCCTATAGTCCCAGGTATGTTTTTCCCCTTCCAGCCAAATATCGGCGCCGGGTGCAACAGCTTTTTTCTGCTCCCCTGTTAAGGTTTGCTCTTCCTGCGCTCCATGATGCGCCTGACGTATGTACACTTCCATGGACACGCCGCCGCTCTCAGCCAGAACAGCCTCTGCATTCTCTGCCTTGGTTTCCGGTGTCAGTACCTTGATCGTCTTTCCCGGATAAAATGATTTCACCAATGAATGGATATCATATTCATAATTTGCAAGATTTAATCGAATCGCAAACATAATCTTCTTCCTTTATCTTGACCTAATTTGAGCTTTCGCAGATTGTATATTACCGGTCTGCCTGTATGTAAATGAAATGCGATGCCTCTGAATGCAGCATTAAAACATAGACTAACTCTGTAACATTTTTCTAAAATAATATGATATGACAATCTGCGAAAGCTCATTTAATTTTATACTACAAATGGGTTATATTTTTTCTCATGCTCAATGGTCGTACTGTCTCCATGTCCCGGATATACCGTTGTCTCCTCCGGCAATACAAAAAGCTTCTCTTTAATGGAATATACAAGTGTACTCATGCTTCCTGTAGGAAAGTCCGTTCTTCCCGTAGATTCATAGAAAAGCGTATCACCGCTGATCAGAATGCCTGCCTTTTCCACATAATAGCAGCAGCTTCCGATGGTATGTCCCGGTGTTGCAATGACCTTCATATGTATCTCATCAAAAACCAACTCCTCACCATCTCTTACATACACATCCGGTTCCAGGGTGAAAGGAGTACCGCCCCATTCAGACAGATTTTTGCGTGTACTTTCACAAAGAACCCTTTCCTCCTCCGGCGCATAGATTTTAACACCGGCTGCCTTCTTTAAGTCCTTCGTTCCCATAATATGATCAAAATGTGCATGTGTCAGCAAAATCGCCTCTACCTCAAAACCATTCTGTGTTAATGCATTATATATCTGCGCTCCCTTATCAGCAGGATCAATGACAACCGCCTTCTTTGTTTCCTCCCGATATAAAAAATAGCAATTGGTCTGCATGGAGCCTAAGACCATTCTTCCAATCTTTATATTTGACATCAGCCCGGTGTCCTTTCTATATCAATCACATTTTCAATACTACTGATCTTGTCAATGACACGATTTAATTCTTCTCTTCCGGATATTTCAAAATTCACCTGCATGGTTGCTATTCCCTGCTTACTGGTTCTTGTATTCATCGAAGTAATACTGATATTCTTCTCTGTCAATGCTTTTGAAACATCTGCCAAAAGACCGTTTCTGTTATTTGCATAGATGGTGATCTCTGCAATATATTTCTCTTTATCGCCGCCTTCGGGAGCCTGCCACTCTGCATCGATCAGTCTGGCTCTTTCATATTCCGGCAGGTTAATGACATTGATACAATCCGTACGGTGAATAGAAACGCCTCTGCCCCTTGTAACAAAACCGACGATCTCATCCCCGGGTACCGGTGAACAGCATTTGGAGAATCGTACGGACAGATCCGCCATTCCTTTTACGACAATACCGCTCTTGGACTTCATCTTCGCTGCCGGCTTATTTCCCTGGCTGTTTTCAGCAATTGCCCGCAGAACCTCCTCATCCGTCACTTCCTTCTTATGGTCACGATCATACAGTTCCTGCATCTTATTGACGATCTGGCCTTCTTTTAAGGCACCATGTCCGATGGCAGCCAATACTGCATCCCAGTCGCGGAAGCCGTAACGTCTGCTGATGGATTCCATATATTCACTCTTCAGCAGATTGGACTGCTGGATGGATTTATTCTTGCAATAGGATGCCAGCAGTTCCTTTCCCTTAACGATATTTTCATCCTTATAGATATTCTTAAACCATTGATTAATCTTATTCTTCGCCTGGGTACTCTTTACCAGATTCAGCCAGTCACGGCTGGGTCCTTTGGAATTCTGAGAGGTAATGATCTCAATACGATCCCCGTTCTGGATCCGGTAATCAATGGTAACAAGCTTGTCATTTACCCTGGCACCTACCATCTTATTGCCTACTGCGGAATGGATGCTGTACGCAAAGTCAATGGGTGTGGAGCCTGCTGGCAGGTTTTTAACCTCTCCGGAGGGCGTAAAGCAATATACACTCTCTGAGAATAAATCCAGATCATTTTTCAACAGGTTCAAAAACTCCCTGTTATCCGACATATCACGCTGCCATTCCAGGATCTGGCGCAGCCATGCAAGCTTTTCCTCTTCCTGTGTTTCTACCATCTTGCCGTCAGAGGCTTCTTTATATTTCCAATGGGCTGCAATACCATATTCGGCAGCCTTATGCATCTCCACTGTACGGATCTGGATCTCAAAGGGCTGTCCGTTGCTTCCGATGACAGTCGTATGCAGGGACTGATACATATTCGGCTTCGGCATGGCAATATAATCCTTGAAACGTCCCGGAATTGGCTTATACATTTCATGGATAACACCCAATGCTGCATAACAATCCTTTAAAGAATCTACAATAATACGCACTGCAAACAGGTCATAAATCTGCTCTAAGGTCTTATTCTGATTCTTCATCTTTTTGTAAATACTGAAGAAATGCTTTACACGTCCATTGATCTGCGCTTTGATTCCGGCGCCTTCAATATGCTCCGTCACCTCATCAACGATACCCTGTATATATTCTTCTCTCTCACTTTTGCGGGCAGCGATCTTATTGACCAGATCATAATATACTTCCGGCTCCAGATATTTTAAGGACAGGTCATCCAATTCTACCTTGATCTTGGAAATACCCAGTCTCTGTGCAATAGGTGCATAGATTTCCAGAGTTTCCCTTGCGATTCTCTGCTGGCTTTCCGGCTTCTGATACTTCAGTGTCCGCATATTGTGCAGACGGTCAGCAAGCTTGATCATGATCACACGGATATCCTTTGCCATAGCAAGGAACATCTTTCGCAGATTTTCTGCCTGCATTTCTAACTTGGCATCACTCTGATTCATATTGCTGCCGGAAAGTGGGATTTTTTCAAGCTTTGTCACACCGTCAACCAACTGTGTTACATCTTCGCCGAATTCCCGTGTCAGATCCTCCTCCGTCATAATGGTGTCTTCTACCACATCATGTAAAAGACCTGCCACAATGGTTTCCTTATCCATTTCCAGACATGCCAAAATGATAGCTACATTCAGCGGATGTATGATGTACGGCTCTCCCGACTTACGGAATTGATCCTTATGAGCCTCGCTTGCAACCTTATAAGCCTTCTCAATCATGGTAATATCGTCACTGGGATGATATTTTCGCACACGATTAATAAGCTCCCGGTACAATTCCTCCGGAGTCACAAATTCCTTATGATTTTGAATACTTCCCTCAACAAAGAGCAAATCCTTTTCTTCTGTCATAACCTGTTAAGCCTTTCAAAACAGCAAGTATTTATTTTCCTTCATAACAGATGGCAGATTCTAATCTGTAATTTTCCAGACGCTTTCTGCCTTCCAGACCGGCAAGCTCGATCAATACTACTACACCTACTACCTTGCCGCCAAGACTCTCGATCAGCTTGATCATAGCCTCTGTAGTACCGCCTGTGGCGATCAGATCGTCTACGATCAATACTCTCTGACCCGGTTTGATGCTGTCCTTGTGCATCTCGATCACAGCCTTACCATATTCCAGTTCATATTCCATCTCCACTGTTTCGCAAGGCAGCTTTCCCTTCTTACGGATCAGGACAAAAGGTTTTCTGTTATTATATGCAATGGGTGTACCAAAGATAAATCCTCTGGACTCAGGGCCTACCACCACATCATATTCCAG
>CAYXQG010000192.1:0-3750 GCA_964467405.1 uncultured Acetatifactor sp.
TTACTTCATATACCATATCTCATCATACACAAAAAAGTTCTTTCAGACAAGACATTTTCTTGCAAAAATCATAAATAATTTATGAAATCTGTTTATTCAAGGGGTGTTGCCATATTTTCAAGCTTCTGTTTTTTGTAAGCAGCAAACTGTCCTGCATCCAAAGAATCCCTGATTTCTTCCATCATGGTATTGTAGAAATAGAGATTATGCAGTACACAAAGACGCATTCCCAGCATTTCCTTTGCTTTTAGCAAATGTCTGATATAAGCTCTTGAATATCTGCGGCACGCCGGACAACCGCAGCCCTCCTCGATCGGTCTGTTATCCAATTCATACTTGGCATTGAAAAGATTGATCTTTCCGTGATTGGTATACAAATGTCCGTGACGTCCGTTTCTGGTAGGATATACACAATCGAAGAAATCAACACCTCTTTCTACACCTTCCAGAATATTGGCAGGAGTGCCCACGCCCATCAGATAAGTCGGCTTATTCACGGGAAGATACGGTACCACCTCATCCAGAATATGATACATTTCCTCATGTGTCTCACCTACTGCAAGACCTCCTACCGCATATCCGTCAAGATCAAATTCACTGATCCTCTTGGCATGTTCAATACGGATATCCGGATAAATGGCACCCTGATTGATACCGAAAAGCAGCTGATTTTTATTGATCGTATCCTCTAAACCGTTTAATCGGTTCATCTCCCTCTTGCATCGCTCCAGCCATCTTGTAGTACGCTCCACGGAAGCCTGTACATAGCTTCTGTCCGCTTTGCTGGGTGCACATTCGTCGAATGCCATTGCGATCGTAGATGCTAAATTGGACTGGATCTGCATACTCTCTTCAGGTCCCATGAAGATCTTATGGCCGTCTATATGGGAATTAAAATAAACGCCCTCTTCCTTGATCTTACGAAGACCTGCCAGGGAAAACACCTGAAATCCGCCTGAATCAGTAAGAATCGGCTTTTCCCAAGACATAAACTTATGCAGTCCTCCAAGCTGTTTGATCACTTTATCACCGGGTCTTACATGCAGATGATAGGTGTTGGAGAGCTCTACCTGAGTTTTGATGCCTTCCAGATCCTCTGTGGAAACAGCTCCCTTAATGGCTGCCACAGTACCTACGTTCATAAATACCGGTGTCTGAATCGTACCATGCACAGTCTGAAATTCAGCCCGTTTTGCACGGCCTTCCTGTTTTAAAATCTTATACATTCTTTCTACTCCCAAATCTTTGAATCTATCCTAATACAATCTCGTTGTATTATAACCAATTCCTGTCATAATTTCAACATTTACTCTGTACAAGAGACAAAAATCCTGTTAAATATATTTTATCAAATAATTGCTATTTTTGAAATCATTTATTATAATCGTCTTATTCAATTGATTGGGAGGTTTTTATGGCTGGTTCAACATTTGGCATCATTTTTAAAATATCTACCTGGGGAGAATCCCACGGAAAAGCACTGGGAGTTGTAATAGACGGCTGTCCGGCCGGTTTAAGCTTATGTGAGGCGGACATTCAGCTTTATCTGGATAGAAGAAAGCCCGGTCAGAGCAGTATCACTACGCCCCGTAAGGAAGCTGATGAGGTGGAAATTCTTTCCGGTGTTTTTGAGGGAAGGACTACCGGTACTCCCATATCCCTGATCGTACATAATACTTCCCAGATTTCCAAGGATTATAGTGAGATTGCATCCTATTATCGTCCGGGACATGCGGATTATACCTTTGATGCAAAATATGGTTTTCGTGATTATCGCGGCGGCGGACGTTCCTCCGGCCGTGAAACCATCGGCCGTGTAGCTGCCGGTGCCATTGCATGCAAGATTTTAAAGCAATTAGGAATCGAAGTCACTGCTTATACCCGTTCCATCGGCCCTATTGAAATTGATGACAGTCATTTTCAGAAAAATACAATCTTAGAAACCCAAACCGCCATGCCGGACCCTGAGGCAGACAAAGAGGCTTTAGCCTATCTGGAAACTGCCATGAAAGCCGGTGATTCCGTGGGCGGTACTATGGAATGTATTGTAACCGGTATGCCTGCCGGCATCGGCGACACCGTATTTGAAAAACTGGATGCCAATCTGGCCAAAGCGATCATGTCCATAGGCGCCGTTAAAGCTGTAGAGATCGGTGACGGCTGTCAGGTTGCAAATGCTTTCGGAAGTACCAATAATGATGCTTTCTGCATAAGCGACGGACTCCTTTCCAAGAAAACCAACCATGCCGGCGGTATTTTAGGTGGTATGAGTGATGGTTCTCCGATCCTTTTACGGGCATATGTCAAACCGACCCCCTCTATTTATACAGCACAGCAGACCGTAAATCAGTCAGGGGAAGAAATAACCGTAAATATTAAGGGGCGTCATGATCCCATTATCGTGCCCCGCGCCGTGGTAGTCATGGAAGCCATGACTGCAATCACCATTTTGGATGCCATGATGATTAACATGTCTGCTAAAATGGATTCCCTGGAAAGCTTCTACCGTAAATAAAACCAGTTTTATGCCAAAATAACAAAAAGGCTGTTCAATCCTTTCGATTGAATAGCCTTTATCATTTACATTTTAAGCATTCAGTTTATAAAAAACAATGGAATTCGGTTCATGAATCCTGATCGGTGCTCCGTTCATAGTCATAATACCATGCTCAAGGTCCACCTTAAAGAAGGTCATGGTGTTGGATTCGTGATTCAGGGAAACAATGAACTTATTATTAGGGAATATTTCCGCATCCTTAGGGTATTCACCGCTGATCGGCAGACAAAGATTCATGGCAAGCTTTCCGGTCTCCTGATCCACATCATAGATCACAACAGAATTATCCCCTGCATTGGAGCTTAACAAGTATTGATAATCCTCTGAAAAGCTCAGTGCACTTGCAGCAGTACCCTGGGATGTATTCTTCGTAACAGTGGATACGGACTGTATCTTATCAAAATAAGGAATACCGTTTCGGTCTTCATATTTATAAACATCAATATAGCACTTCCACTCATGTACAATATAGATAAACTGACCGTCCTTAGAAATCTTAATATGTCTGGGGGCAGCCTCCATATCACTTCGGATCACATCTGCGATCTTTAATTTCCCCCTGCGTAAATCCAGAGAATAGACATTTACATGATCCATACCCTGATCTGCTACCAGAAGATATCTATTATCATGTGTCATACGTGCACAATTAATATGCGGTCTGAAATTTCTCTCGGATAAACTTCCCAATCCCTTATGGTAGATCTCATCCGTAATTTCGCCAATTGAACCGTCCTCGTTCAGTCTCAATACAGTCAGCTTACCGTCATGATATCCTGCCACAAATAAAAAGGTATCTGTATAATCCGTAGAAACATAGCATCCTCTCATACCATTAATAGATGCAAAATTAAGCATCTCAAGCTCACCATCTGCTAAAATTTTATATGCTTCTACACCAAAATCAGTAATTGAATATAAATATTTACGATTATGCGAAATCGAAACATAGGAGGAATTGGTGATCTCGATCTTATCCTTTTCGTAGAACCTTCCGTTCTCCATATCCACGTCATAAATTCTGATACCGTGACTGTCGCCGCTGGTATAACTGGAAACATATGCTACATATTTATCTTTCTGCATGACAAAAAAGCCTCCTTGAAGGTATTTCTTTAAATATATCACAAATATGGTT
Source organism: uncultured Acetatifactor sp. (assembly GCA_964467405.1). Taxonomy (GTDB): domain Bacteria; phylum Bacillota; class Clostridia; order Lachnospirales; family Lachnospiraceae; genus Acetatifactor. Next base: position 3,696 of record CAYXQG010000192.1, read on the forward strand.
TTAGTGAAATACCTTTTTATACATTTTCTTTATGAAAATATCCATTGACTTTCCA
>CAYXQG010000193.1:0-3733 GCA_964467405.1 uncultured Acetatifactor sp.
CATTTACCCACTATTATTTATTTAGTGTACCATAGTGAATATATGATGTCAAAAATAAAAGTCTTAATTTTTACAAAAAAATACAAGATATTGTGTTTTTCTCTCCACAGTTCAAACTATATATCGAAAAAGCCCCTTACGGGTCACTCCGTAAAGGGCTTGTATTTCCTTATTTTCCCAACAAGTCACTAAGCTGTGCAAACTGCTCTAAGGTAAGAGCTTCTCCGCGGATCGTGGGTGACAGCTGCATTTGCTCTAAGGCTTCCGCAATCTGTTCCTTCGTCACCTGCAGCTCCTTTGCATTGCTCAGACCATTCATCAAAGTCTTTCTCCTTTGATTGAAGGATGCTCTGATAAGTGCGAACATTTTCTTCTCATCCCTGACCTTAACAGGGGGATTCTCGTATCGTGTCAATTTGATGACGGCACTTCCCACATTGGGTCTGGGAATGAAGCAATTGGGGGGTACATTGGCTACGATCTCCGGTCTGGAATAATACTGTACCGCCAGGGACAAAGCACCATAATCCTTTGTACCGGGTCCTACCTGCATACGGTCCGCCACTTCCTTCTGCACCATTATGGTAATACTTTTAAGGGGTACGTGGCTTTCGAACAGTCCCATGATAATCGGTGTCGTAATGTAATAAGGAAGATTTGCAACCACTTTGATGGGTCTTCCCTGGTTTTTCTCTTCTACGATCCTGTTAATGTCCACCTTTAAGATATCCTCATTGATAACCGTCACATTGTCATATCCGGACAATGTATCTTTCAGAATCGGGATCAGTGCCTTATCAATCTCCACTGCCACCACCGATCCGGCTCTCTCTGCAAGATACTGTGTCATGGTGCCGATACCGGGACCGATCTCCAATACACAGTCCTCCTTTGTTACCTCCGCCGAATCAATGATCTTATCCAACACATTGGTATCAATCAAAAAGTTCTGACCAAATTTTTTTTGAAAATTAAAATTGTATTTCTGCAGGACTGCAATTGTGTTCTGCGGTATTCCCAGATTTGCCATGCTTTTATCCTCTCTTTGCAAATTTTTAACTGCAGGGAGCCTGACGTTTGCTGCACAGCTTCCCTTCCTTTAATAATATCGGAAATCATCTATAAAATGGACGCAGTTATAAAGAACCAGTACTTCCATATTACCATATTCGTCGCAGCTTTGCATGAAATCCAACAATTTTCCGTTAAAATATCTCAGATCCAGCACATATACCTTCTCATAATAAGGTGTCAGCAAAGGAATCATGGTATTTGCGTAGGAATCCTTTATGATCAATAGCTGCTTTCCGTTCTTTTCAGCATTTTCAATTTCTACAAGTCCGTGATTGTCATCCAGAAAATAACCATACTTGTTCTTTCCCTCCAGGTAGCTGTCCTCGTAAAAGCTGTTACTCTTCTTTCCATAGTCATAGGTCACCGTGATCTTTCTGTCTAAGGTAGACGGAAAGATCTTGATCTCCTCCCCTGAAATAGGAAGATTCAGCTTCGACTGCAGGGTGCCGCAAAACGTAGTGGTCACAGTCTGCAGCTCATCCGTGGAATAAGGGATTGGATACTTGCCGGTTGCTTCTGCCCATGTACGATATGCATAATACGCTCCCAGTGTGGTCCAGTGATGATCCGTCCGATAATAAATATCTTCATCCGCATGTGCGGCAAGTGTGTCGGTCACATCGATCAAGGCATCCTCCCCAATGGTCTCCTTCACCTGGCCAAGAAAAGCTCTTTGGTCAAAATAAGGCGCATACATGGGAAGCTTATCCGTCAGCACATTATCTGCCGTAGGTGCAAGCAGCACCTTCGTCTGCGGATATGCTTTGATCAGATTCTTTAAAAGCGTCAGCTTTTTATCAATGGTCTCCTGGGGGAAATCCTGAGGCAGGTGCTGCTCGATCAGGTAATCATCCTCTGCCAGATAGACACCGTTGATCGCTTTTTTCTGCATCATGATATCCGTTCCCGTCTTTAACATGATCCAGGTGTTTCTGCTGACAAACTGGTCATTTATATAATTTTCATAATTCTCTGTATACTTGCCGCTTAACAGGGTTTCCATGCTGAACTTCGGCTTTGCCGCCAGGATCCTGTTTTCACTTTCCGAAAAGAATATGTCCTCCTGCAGCAGATCTCCTATACAAAATGCCGCCATGATCGCACAGAAAAAGAGTACTGTCTTCCATGCATTTCTTTTTTCTCCGTTTCGTTCCAAGGTTTCTCCTCCTTTGCCCTTAGAATCTAAAATACAAGAACGGATTGTAGGTTGCATCCACAATATAAGCAACAGATGCGATCAACAATACCGCAGGGATCACTTTTTCCAATATCCGGTAACCTGCAATTCCCAAGCCGCTGTTTGACCTGCTTAAGTTTTGGGCAATCCTGTGCATCAAAGGTGTTGATGCGATTATAGCAATAACAAGCAGTACCAGATTTTCCAGGCAGATAAAGACTGACTCTCCGGTATACAGTCCCGCACCTCCTAAACCGAACATGGCTTTTAAATATTGCACCACGGCTGTTATATTTTCAATAGAGAAAAATACCCAGCTGACAAGTACAATAACCCAGGTATAGATTCTGCCTGCTGCCTTGGGAAGTACATTCAGAACTTTCTTCCAGCCCAGTTTCTCCAGCATCAGCCAAAAGGCAAACCACAGTCCCCAGCCTAAGAAGTTAAAGCCGGCGCCGTGCCAGATTCCGGTCAGAGTCCAGACGATCAATATATTCAAAAGCTGTCTGGCCAGACCCTTTCGATTGCCTCCAAGGGGAATATATACATATTCCCTAAACCAGCTGCTCAGTGTTATATGCCATCTGCGCCAAAATTCCGTAATGCTGGCTGAAATATACGGATAATTAAAGTTTTCCGGGAAGGTAAAGCCCAGACAGGCGCCCAGTCCGATTGCCATATCGGAATATCCGGAAAAGTCAAAATAAATCTGGAAGGCATAGGCGATTATGCCGATCCATGCCTTTAAGACACTGAGTTGCCCGAAATCCCCGGCTGATATTTCACTCCAGATAAGCCCCAGATTGTTTGCTAACAGCACCTTCTTGGCCAGACCGGTGATAAAGCGCTTACAGCCATAGCTGATCTGAAGAATATCTGCCTTTCTCTCATGCAGTTGTTTTTCCACATCCGCATACTTTACAATGGGTCCTGCGATCAGTTGCGGGAACATGGTCACAAATACCGCAAAATCCAACAGATTCTTTCTCGCCTTCACATTGCCCAGATAACAGTCAATGGAATAAGACATAGTCTGGAAGGTATAGAAGGAAATACCGATGGGCAGGGGCAGATTCATAAGCGGAATATGGGTGCCCAGTATCATATTCACTGTATTTACCAGGAAATCCGCATATTTAAAGAAGCACAATACTGCCAGATTGATGATAATGGAGGAAACAAGAAAGATCCTCTTTGTGCTCTTCTTTTTGCATGCTTCAATAGCCCGTCCGTGGAGATAATCGGATATGGTGGAAAATAACATCAGTCCCACATACACAGGTTCGCCCCATGCGTAAAAAATAAGACTCCCCAAAAGGAGGATGAAATTTTTCATCCTCCCGGGAGCCATAAAGTACAACAGGATAAAAATCGGTAAAAACCGAAACAGAAACAATGTACTGCTAAAAACCATTTTACACCCCTCACGTATCGCATTTTGCTGCGATATCGTCAATAAAATGAATTATTCCACTACCTGGC
>CAYXQG010000194.1:0-3722 GCA_964467405.1 uncultured Acetatifactor sp.
TATTAAGGGTGACATGAGTATCATCGGTCCCAGGCCTGCACTGTGGAGTCAGGAGGATCTGTTGGCAGAGAGAGAAAAATATGGCGCAAATGATGTGAGACCGGGTTTGTCCGGATGGGCACAGATTCACGGAAGGGATGAACTTCCCATACCGCAGAAGGCCGCATTAGATGGTGTGTATGTGGAAAGAATGGGCTTTTTCTTTGATGTCAGGTGCTTTTTAGGTACCATATTTGCTGTATTGAGGGCATCCGGTGTGGTGGAAGGAAAGGCGGATCAGAAGAAAAAGCTTTTGGTCATTACCAATCATTCCTTTATGCTTTGGAGATTTCGTAAGGATCTGCTGTTAAAGCTGCAGGAGGAGTATGAGATCGTGATAAACACTCCTTTTACCGGGCATGAGGAGGATTTTGAAGGACTGGGATTTCGCATGATCGAATCAGGCCTGGAACGGCGAAGCATCAATCTTTTAAAGGAGATCAGACTGTTACGAGAATACGGTAAGCTGATCAAGAAAGAGAAGCCGGATCTTGTCCTTACATATTCCATTAAGCCCAATATTTACGCAGGACTTCTTTGCAGAAGCCGGAAGATCCCCTATGTGGTAAATGTACAGGGGCTGGGAACCACCTTCCACAGGAAAATATGTGTACGGTTCGTGGAAATACTGTATAGGATGGCATTAAAAGATGCAAAGGTGGTCTTTTTTGAAAATGCCGAGAATGCAGAGTATTTTTGCAGAAGATATCTGATCTCGGAAAAGCAGAAAAGGATACTGCCGGGTGCAGGAATTGATGTGGATGATTATACACTGCAGCCTTATGAGGCGCATGACAAGGTACATTTCCTGTATATGGGACGTATTATGCGGGAAAAAGGTGTGGAGGAGCTGTTGGCTGCAATCAGAATGCTTCAGAAGGAATATGGCGGCAGGTTTGTTTTAGATATGGTCGGTTTTTATGAGGATGCGTATAAGGAGCAGGTGGATGAGCTGACAGAGCAGGGCGTTATCGCATTTCACGGTTTTCAAAAGGAGCCCCGTCCTTACTATGTCAAGGCAGATTGTGTAGTACAGCCAAGTCATCATGAAGGCTTATCCAATGTGCTGTTAGAGGCTGCTGCGATGGGAAGAGCCGTGATTACGACTGATATTCCGGGCTGCAGGGAGGCGGCATGCAAAAACAACGGTTTGTTATGTCCTGCCAAGGATGCAGAAGGCTTGTACGAGCAGATGAAGCATTTTATGGAGCTTCCCGTGCAGGAATGGGAGAATATGGGAAGAAGAGGAAGAAAACTGGCAGAAGAAGAATTTGAAAAGAAAATGGTTGTTGAGATGACAATCTCCGAAATAAGGAGGTGCATGGGAGCATAATATGTCAAATTACGATTTGATCTTTGTCTGGACAGCAGTATTTGCAGTCCTGGGACATTTTGTACAAATGCAAAGAACAGAAATCGTAGATGGAAAAAAAGTACAAAGGATACATCCTTTTTGGGGCATAGTACTTCCGCTGCCGTTGGTCCTGTGGACGGCAGTCAGGGGAAATGTGGCGGATAGCGGTGCATACAGAAGGATGTTTGAAGAAATTCCGACAGATATATATGAGATGGACAATTATGTACGATATATAGGTAAGGACGAAGGGTTTTATTTTCTGACCGGCTTGATCAAAAAGTGGTTCACTAAGGATGTCAGGATTTATTTTCTTCTTATAGGCGGACTGCAGGCATATTTGCTGTTTCGCTTATACAGAAAGTATTCCGAAAAATATGTGATAAGCTTCTTTTTGTTTATTGCTTCTACAGATTTTGTTTCCTGGATGTTTAACGGGATGCGGCAATTTACTGCAGTTACGATTACCCTTCTGGCCTTTGAGTTCCTTTTGGAAGAAAAGCATCTGAAAGCAGTTTTGGTTGTACTGCTTGCGTCTTTGTTTCACCAAAGTGCTTTGCTGGTAATCCCTTTTCTGTTCATAGTAAAGGGAAGAGCCTGGAACAGAAATATGGTGTTTTTTCTGCTATTGGCGCTATTGGCCGTGATATATACAGACCGATTTACAGGTATTCTGGACAATATGCTTCAGGATACACAATATAAGAATGCTGTCAGTGACTGGATGGAATGGGGCGATGACGGAACCAATGTGCTCCGCGTATTTGTATATGCGGTACCGTCCCTTCTGGCGCTGGTTGGTCTAAGGTATATCAGAGAAGAGAACGACCCTGTGATCAATATATGTACAAATATGTCCGTCATATCTGTCGGATTTTATATTGTGTCCATGTTCACCAGCGGTATCTTTATCGGACGGCTGCCGATTTATTTTTCTTTATATGGTTATATCCTGCTTCCCTGGGAAATCGATCATATATTTGAAGCGGGATCGGCAAGGCTGCTGTATGGAATCATGATAGGTGCGTATATGATATTTTATCTGGTGCAGATCAGACTTGTATGGGGATTTGCATGAGGATATGGAGGAAGCGATGGCAGACAAAGAGCATGTACCGCAGATCAGCATTATCATGGGAATCTATAATTGCGAGAATACACTGAAGGAAGCGATAGAATGCATTCTCAATCAGACATTTACGGACTGGGAACTTATTTTATGTGATGACGGTTCCGCGGACGGAACGTATGGAATCGCACGGGAATACGAAAGAGCATATCCGGGAAAGATCCTGGTACTGCAAAATGAGGAAAATAAGGGTCTGCAGTTTACTCTGAACAGATGCCTGCAAAGTGCTGTAGGTGCATATATTGCCAGAATGGACGGAGACGACAGATGCTCGCCGGACCGATTTGAAAAAGAGCTTGCAGTATTTATGAGAGAACCGGAAATAGCCATTGTCAGTACGGATATGGAGCTGTTTGATGAAAAGGGCAGCTGGGGCAGGGTCAGTCATCCGGTATATCCAAGAAAGAAGGATTTTGTGTATGGAAGTCCTTTTTGCCATGCACCCTGTATGGTAAGAAGGGAGGCTTATGAAAAGACAGGGGGCTATTCGGAAGAAAAATGGCTTACCAGAGTGGAGGATTATTATCTTTGGATCAGGATGTATGCTGCCGGTTTTTTCGGAAAAAATATACATTTGCCACTGTATCAGATGCGAGATGACAGGAATGCCTGTGCCAGACGAAGATTTGTATACAGAATCCATGAGGCTCTGGTCAGACTGTATCTGGTGAAGGCCCTGAAGCTGCCTGTGTGGAATCTTTTTTATGCTGCAAGGCCGGTGCTGGTAGGACTTTTGCCTGTCCGGATCTATGACCTTTTGCACAAACAAAGATGGAGCAAAGGGGTAGGAGAATGATACCGAGGAAAATACATTATTGTTGGTTCGGTGAAAAGGACAAGCCGAAAAAGGCGCAAAAATGCATTGCAAGCTGGAAACGGTATTGTCCGGATTATGAGATCATTGAGTGGAATGAGCATAATTTTGATATTTATCTCAATGGTTATACGAAAATGTGCTATGAAGAAAAAAAGTATGCTTTTTTAAGCGATTATGCAAGACTTGTGATCATAAAAGAGCAGGGTGGTATTTATTTTGATACGGATGTGGAGGTTATCAGAAATATAGACGAGCTTTTAATGCAGGAGGCTTTTTATGGTTTTGAAAATGAAGCATTTGTAGCTACCGGTCTGGGCTTTGGAGCAGTGCCCGGTCATGAATCCGTCAGGCTGCTGTTGGCAGCATATGACAGGTATCAAAAG
>CAYXQG010000195.1:0-3707 GCA_964467405.1 uncultured Acetatifactor sp.
GACAGGACCTGATCAATGTACCTTCCATTATCAATCTGGATTTCGCAGATGTACAGACTGTTATGAAGGATAAGGGAATTGCACATATCGGTATCGGTGAAGGCAAGGGAGACAGCAAGGCACTGGATGCTGTTAAGATGGCAGTTGAGTCACCTCTGTTAGAGACCACCATCTCTGGTGCAACAGATGTTATTATTAATATTTCCGGTGATATTACATTGGCAGATGCTTCTGATGCGGCAGATTATGTTCAGCAGTTATCAGGGGATGATGTTAATATTATCTTTGGTGCCATGTATGATGAGACTAAGAGCGGCGGTTGTACGATCACTGTTATCGCAACAGGTATTGAGGACAATGCTGCAGCATCGGTAAATCGTTTGGGAGCAGGATTTGCTGCATCTGTGACCCCATCCTTAAAGGGACTTGGAACGCTTAATTCCCAGACAGGAAAGATTCCTGCTGTAACACCTACTGCACCTGTAACACCTGTTACAGGTATCAACAAGCCTGTTGATATCCGCAGTAATGTACAGGAGAGATCCTTAAAGATACCGGATTTCCTTCAGAGAAAATAATAAAATAAAGATGAGTGATGAAGCAGATATGCCTTTGGGCATATCTGCTTTTTGTCGTTTTATGGATATCAAAACAGGCGCATAGATTACGGATTTTGACAAAATATATAAGCCTCATCCTTTACAATGAGTTTATCAAAGGCATTGGAAAGGGGAGACGGCAATGTACTACGAGATCTATGCGGACAGTCTTTTCCTGCTTCAATTTATCCTGAATCTGTATTTGCTGGAGCTGGTAAATCATATGCTGTACAGGGCAATGTCCCATAAAAGGATCATAATCGGCGCGGCTTTGGCGGCTGCCTGTGCTATGCTTCCGTTTCTGTTCCCTGTCAGATTATGGGCAGCTATGCTGTGCAGCTTTTGTTTGTCCCTTGGTATACTCGCTGGATTTACCTTTCGGGCTTACAAACGGGAAGCCTTTGGGGTAGTCTTGGAGAAAATGATGCTTGGCACATTTTTGCTTGGAGGTTTGTTACTGTGTATGGTACGTATCCTGCCAATTGGCAGGGATGGTGTTTACAGTCCGGTCAGTATTATGGCATTGGTAAGTATCAGTTTTTGGGCAGCAAGGTATTTGCTTGGAAAAAAACTGAAGGAAGGATATTTGTGCAGGGTAACATTGAAAGGAGAAAAAACTGTCACAGTGGATGCACTGTTAGATACCGGAAACAGTCTGACAGAGCCTATCAGCGGGAAGCCTGCAGCTGTTTTGGAATATACGGTTTTTGAAGCTCTGTATGAACAGAAAAAGCCGGAATGCTTCAGGGTACTGCCGTATCATGGTATTGATAAAGAAGGCATCCTTCCCGGCTATTTGCTTGATAGGATCGTTGTGGAGTTTAAGGGAATTCAAAAGGAATATAAGGATGTATATGTTGGGGTCAGCAGTGATCTGATATCTGCAAAGAAGTCATATCAGATGATACTGAATCCAAGAATATTGGTATTGATAAAGAAGGCATCCTTCCCGGCTATTTGCTTGATAGGATCGTTGTGGAGTTTAAGGGAATTCAAAAGGAATATAAGGATGTATATGTTGGGGTCAGCAGTGATCTGATATCTGCAAAGAAGTCATATCAGATGATACTGAATCCAAGAATATTGGAATAGAAAGGATTTGACAGGTGCGATGTTTATTCAGCTGATACTTTCCAAACGATTAAGAAGAGAGCTTCAGATGTCACAAAAGACACGAAGTGTGCAAAATACGGGAGAGCTTTTTTACATCGGTGGAACAGAGGTGCTTCCACCGCCCCTTACACCGGAGCAGGAGAATACATATCTGGTCAGATTGGATACTGAAAATGCAAAGGAGGCAAAAGCTGTTTTAATAGAGCATAATTTGCGTCTGGTGGTTTATATTGCCAAGAAATTTGATAATACGGGGGTAGGAGTAGAGGACCTGATATCCATAGGAACAATCGGATTGATCAAAGCAATCAATACCTTCAATCCCGATAAGAAAATCAAACTTGCGACCTATGCATCCAGATGTATTGAAAATGAAATCCTTATGTATCTGAGACGAAACAGCAAAACCAGGATGGAGGTATCCATAGATGAGCCTCTGAACGTGGACTGGGACGGAAATGAATTACTTCTTTCTGATATTCTTGGAACGGATGAGGATGTTATTTACAAGGGGCTTGAGGATGAAGCAGAGAAAAAACTTTTGTTGAGAGCCGTAAATAAATTATCCGACAGAGAAAAAAATATCATCAGGCTTCGCTTTGGTCTGGGAAACAGCGCAGAGGAAGAGATGACACAGAAGGAAGTAGCATCTTTATTGGGAATCTCCCAGTCTTATATCTCCAGACTGGAGAAGAAGATCATGAAGCAGCTTAAAAAAGAAATGAGCAGCCTGGCATGAGCATTGATAATAAGAATTTATTTGACATAAGAGCTTATTTCTGCTTTGCAATTATGATGAATATGGGCTATACTATAACAGAATATTATTAGAGGATATACGGAGAAATAAAAGTGATCGTACGTGAAGATATATTATCCATGGAATTTTTGAAAAAATCGGAATACACAGGCTGCCATCAGGGAATGAGATATCGCCTGGAGGGTGTGAGTACACAGGATGGTAAACAGTTAAAGGTAACGGTATGGCCGGAACCCTTTAACTTCTTTAAAACACCGGAGTCAGAGAAGCAGAGTGCATTCTTTGAGTTTGATGAGGACGGTGTGACAGATGCTGTCAGTTGGATGAACAGCAGGCTGTTTGAAGATAAGGATAAGTGGGACCATGCGGGAGATAACTGGTCAGGTTATACGGAGATATAGGCCATGATGAAATATCTGATAAGGGACTTGGGGAATGTAGTTCATTATATACCATATGTATTGGCGGCAGGCGGATTGATCGGTCTGTTGGCATTTCCGGTTAAGTGGGTTCAAAGGAGAAGAGGCAGGGAGATGAAGAGCCTGTTGCCCGGGATCTGTTTTTGGACTTATCTGCTGTTGTTGCTTACGATCACATTTTTGTCCAGAGAGAGTAACGGCAATATCCGTATTGATCTGCAAATAGGTTCCAGTCTGGGCATTAATGCCAGAAATGATGCTTATGTGATTGAAAATATACTTTTGTTTGTACCCTATGGCTTCTTTTATACCATGATGGGCAGGCCCCGGAGCGGTTTTCGGAACAGTCTGTTCATTGGTCTTTTGACAAGCTTCGGTGTGGAATGCCTCCAGCTTGTCAGCGGAAGAGGCATCTTTCAAATAGACGACATTATCACAAATACAATAGGCTGTGTTTGCGGATTTCTTATCTGTAAAGTCATTTACAGGATAGTAAGAAAATAGAAACTGATTTAAATAGAAAACCATAGTACATTGTGCGGGAAAGCTGAGTGTGACAACACTTGGCTTTTTTTAATAAGTCTATTGACAATGCACTCTACAAGATGTAGACTATAATTAATCTACAATTTGTAGAGTGATGGGTATATCTGAAACGAAGGGAGGATGGATATGAACGATAAAAAGATGGGTTTGCTGGAATCTAAATTTGCAGATTTCATTTGGTATAATGAGCCGGTTGCTTCCGGACAGTTAGTAAAGATGGCAGAAAAAGAGCTTAGCTGGAAGTCTACGACCTCCTATACTGTATTGAAG
>CAYXQG010000196.1:0-3678 GCA_964467405.1 uncultured Acetatifactor sp.
TTATATATCCTGCGCGACCGAAAAGAAAGGATTATATAACAAAAAAGATCAAATACCTTACTTTGTAAGGTATTTGATCTTTTTGCTGCTTCCGATATAGTCGGAGTGACAAGATTCGAACTTGCGGCCTCCGCCTCCCTAAGACGGCGCTCTAACCAAACTGAGCCACACCCCGCAACAGAGATTATTATATAACGGCTCTCGGAAAAATGCAAGTACTTTTTTATCTTTTTTTGCAATTTTTTGAATTATTTTCTTTACTCCTACTATTTCTTTGCTGATAATATGTTTTTCTTTTCACATTACCTCTTGATTTGTTATTTCTTCTATTGACATCATCCCTTAATAAGGAATAAAAGGTGGACATCAAAGGAATAAATACTAACATACCGGCCACGCCGCATAAGCTGCCGCCCACACTGACAGAAACCAATACCCACATGGACGGAAGTCCTACCGAATTACCGACCACTCTCGGATAGATCAGATTTCCTTCTATCTGCTGCAGGATTAAGAACATGATCACAAAGACAAGAGCCTGCGCCGGATTCTCGATCAATATCATAAAGGCTCCCACAGCGCAGCCGATAAAGGCTCCCACAATCGGAATCAGTGCCGTAAATGCAATCAGTGTACCTATCATTACTGCATAGGGCATCCGGAAAATAGACATTGCTATGATAAAAAGTGTTCCCAGGATAACTGCTTCCAGACATTGTCCACAGATAAAATTGGTCAGATTCACATACAATCTGCGAACCACCTCCAGCACGCCCCTTCTAAACTTCTCCGGCGCATAGGCATTTAATATTCTTTGTGCCTGATTCTGGAGCTTTTCCTTCTGTGCCAGAACATAAATTGCAAAAATGCATGCAATAAACGCCTTCGCTACACCACCAATGAGCGTGCTTGCCATATTGACAGTGGAGGTAACCACATTTCCCACACCATTGGTCAGGAAACCTCCGACCGTATTGGTAACAGCATTCCAGTCAAATTCAAACCTCTCCAATTTGGCTATTTGCTCTGCCAACTGCGGGTAATCCATAACCATATTTTCCAGCCACAATATTACCTCGTCCAAAAAGGGCGGTATTTTATCCCCCAGCGTAGTAATCGTAATCCGTAGCTGCGGTACAATGGCTCCGATCACCAGTGCCAGAATACCAAGCACAAACAGTACAGAGAGTAAGATACTAACCGGTCTCTTTAACAGCCTTGCAGATTTTCCCCGCCATTTTTTCAAGATACAGTCCTCAATCATATTCATGGGAATATTTAAAATGAAAGCTATGGAGGCACCTATTATAAATGGTCCCATTATCTGTACAGCAAGCTTCAGACCCTTATATAATCTTTCGCTGTATATCAATGCAAGCACAACTGCTGCAATATAAAGAATCATAAGACAAATCTGTTTTATTTTTACCTTATCAAAACCCATAACATTTCCTTCCCTCAAGCATGCTCCTTCTACAGAAGCCGGTATTCTTCATACTATACCGTAACTCATTCATAATTTTAGTAGAACATAAAACATCGCTCGTTGCAACTAAAAAAAATATTAAATTTGCTTTTCTCTCAATAAAAAATCCCGGAAAGGAACCTTTCCGGGATCATGTATACGCAATTAAGCCAGCTTTGACTTTGCGAGCTCAGCTAATGTAGCGAAACCTTCTGCATCATTAACTGCCATTTCAGCTAACATCTTTCTGTTCATATCAACGCCTGCTAACTTCAGACCATACATAAACTTGCTGTATGATAAACCGTTCAGTCTTGCTGCTGCATTAATACGAGCGATCCATAACTGTCTGAACTGACGCTTTCTTTCTTTTCTACCTGCATAAGAGCTGGTTAATGCTCTCATAACAGACTGCTTTGCGATTCTATACTGCTTGCTTCTGGCTCCTCTGTAGCCCTTTGCAAGTTTTAATACTCTATTGTGTTTCTTCTTGGCATTTAAGCCGCCTTTAATTCTTGCCATGTCTGCTTCTCCTCCTTAACTTATTATAAATATGGTAAAATCTTCTTCATAGTCTTAACATTTGTTGCATCTACAATTGCAGGCTTTCTAAGATTTCTCTTAGTCTTGGTGGACTTCTTAGTTAAGATATGGCGCTTGTAAGCTTTGTTTCTTTTTAACTTACCGGTTCCGGTTACTTTAAAACGCTTTGCAGCAGATCTGCTTGTTTTCATTTTTGGCATATCGATTTCCTCCTAAATTTCCTTAATATATTTTAACTCTCGCGAATTATCGCTTCTCAGTTAAAAACATGGTCATGCTTCTTCCCTCTACCTTGGGAGCCTTGTCAACTACTGCAACATCAGCAAGGAGCTCTGCGAAGTCATCCAGAATATGTTTGCTGCTGTTCATGTGTGCCATTTCACGTCCTCTGAAACGCAGGGATACTTTAACCTTGTCTCCCTTTGTCAGGAACTTTCTTGCAGCACTGGCTTTTGTATTCAGATCATTCGTATCAATATTGGGTGATAAACGAATCTCCTTGATCTCAATCACTTTCTGCTTCTTCTTAGCTTCTTTTTCTCTTCTCATCTGTTCGTATTTATATTTGCCATAATCAGCAATCTTACAAACAGGTGGCTTTGCTGTCGGTGCAATCTTGATTAAATCCACTCCGGCTTCTTCTGCAAGTGCCATTGCTTCTCTAATTGACATGATGCCGAGCTGCTCGCCCTCTTCTCCGATCACTCGAACTTCTTTGTCTCTGATTTGTTCATTGATTAATAAATCGCTAATGGTTTTACCCTCCATAAAAAAAATCAGTTTATTGTTGCAATAAAAAAAGTGAATAGCTCGCTATCCACTCCAAATCTGATATAATAAATACTGCTCCGGCATATGTCGCAAACAAATTTATTAAACTATCAAATAATGAACACTTACCAGCCCGATTGCCGTAAGGTGAGAGTGGACACTCTGCTTGTTTTCATGTTTTCACATGCTCTATTAATTTATCACATGCTTCTTCCATTGTCAATAGTATTTTTACTATTTTTCTTATTAATTTTCATCCTATATGTACTGTGTAAAACAGTCTCCTATTTTACACAGTACATGACAGATTACTTTTCCTTAAAGGTTGCGCATACTGTTTCCTTGCATTCACAGGCCTTCGGGCCCCGGATATCCACATGCTCTGCTACACATTTATAGTTGCTGTTATAAATGCATTTTACAGCCTCGCAATCAATACTGATCACCATACTCGGATGGGAAAGTGCACTGGTATAGGCATCCGCGCCCGGTCTTTTGCATACAAAGCTCTCGCAACAGGTATCATTGCAGGAGCAGGCATGCTTACCGCCTACCATAATATCCCCTTTGGAACAAAGCTGCTCCTCATTATACACGCAACTCTCTACTCCACATTTTAATTCAGCCATATTTCCTCCGTTTTGCCAACTGACTAGGATTTGTTTTCAGGTTACCCTAATAGTATGAACGAAAGATGCCGAAATATTCTTTATTTCTTTTCTTCTGTGACTTCTTCCTTACGGATTTCTTTTGTACGGATTTCTTTGCAGATCTGATCGATAAATTCATCTAACGGCTTCTGACCTTCATCACCTGCAAAACGGCTTCTGACAGATACCAGATTCTCCTCTTCTTCCTTCTGTCCTACCACCAACATATACGGAACCTTATTTAATCTT
>CAYXQG010000197.1:0-3669 GCA_964467405.1 uncultured Acetatifactor sp.
GGGAATCCAAGATATGCCGTAAACAAATTTGCATACCAGCCTTCCGGCAATGAAAGCAGATAAATGATCAGGGACCTGCTTCCCAGCCATTCCAAAGGCATACAGGAGACTCTCAGATGCCGCAGCCAGTCTCTCTTTTGGAAGATACCATATAAAAAATAACCGGTTATATACAAAAAAATCCATGGAAATACCGCAAAATAATCACTGGAATAAAAGCCCGGTTCCGGGAATCCAAGATATGCCGTAAACAAATTTGCATACCAGCCTTCCGGCAATGAAACCAGCTTTAAATTTCCAAAGCCCAGACTTCCGTCATTCACATTTCGGGTAAGTAAAAACAGTCCGAAGCTGATGACTGCACCTGCATAGGGCGAGCATTTGCAAAGCACCTTATCAAGGGGAATCATAAGAAGCATACCCGTACCGATTCCGTTTAATACCCCAAATAATATTCTGCTCTCAGGTGTCACAAACAAGGTAACAAGACTGATCACACCTGATGCACCCAGTACCAACAGCGCCCTTCTAAGCTTTCTTCTGCCTAAGGACCAGCAAAATCCGGAAAGCAGGATAAAGGTCCAGCAAATACTCTGCTGCCAGACAAATGCAGCTTCCGACTGAAACCATGGCATCCTCACATCAAACATATATACCATATCCCAGATGGTATGATAGAAAATCATGCTGATCAGGGTAAAGCCTCTTATTACATCCAATAATGTATATCTTTTTTTCATTCTCTTCTCCCAATCACCTTTACCGGCTTCCATCCTATGCCTCCTCTGTCTGCTTCATACTGCGTTTAAAAGAACGCATCACCTTAATATAACTGATAATCAGTACAATATCCGCACCAAGCCATGCTGCCGGTTCCGCAAAGAAAATACCCGTTTTTCCTACCATACCGGGCAGTAAAAATGCAGTTGCAGTTCGCATGCAAAACTCTGCAATGCCGGACATCATCGGAAGAAACGTATTTCCCAGTCCCTGTATACCGGAACGTACCACATGCAGCAGGTACAGGATCGGAAGCGTCAGGCTCATAATTGCCAGATAAAAATATGCTACGGAAAGAGCCTGCTCCACCTGGGTCTCTGTTCCGGAAATAAAGCAGCCCAGAATAACTTTGCCAAACAGAAGCATGATCACAGCGATCACAACTGATGTGAGCATTGCAATGCTTACGGCGCTGCGCATACCTTTGCTGATCCGTTTCAATTTCCTTGCGCCCAGATTCTGCCCCACATAGGTCACTACCGCATAGCCGTAAGAGGTAGCTGCAATCTCCAGCAGACCATATAATTTATTGGTCGCCGTAAATCCTGCAATAAAGATAACGCCAAAGCCATTGACCACAGACTGTACCATCATACCGCCAATTGCGATGATAGCATTTTGGAATGCCATGGGCGATCCCAGATATAACAATTTACCGACCATTCCGGGATCGATGCGAAGATCCCTTGCAGAAAGTCTGATAAACTCTATCTTTTGTAAATAGCCATAACAATATATACCGGAAACCACCTGTGCGATCAGAGTTGCAGCCGCAGCACCGGCAATGCCCCAATGAAAACCAAAGACGAACAAGATATCCAAAACAATATTGGTAACAGACGCAATGATCATGGCATATAAAGGTGTCCTGCTGTCTCCCAGAGAGCGCAATATACAAGCTAACAGGTTGTAGGCCATAACGACAGGTGTACCCACAAACATAATGCGTATGTAGAGCAGAGCATCCGACAAAATTTCTGAAGGTGTCTGCAAAAGAAGCAATACCGGCTTTGCGATCCATTCTCCGGCCAGCACAAGGACTACTGCAAATATGGCAGCCAGTGCTACAGAATTGCCGACTGTCTTTTTTAATCCCTTATAATCTCCGGCTCCAAATTCCTGGGACATGCGGATTGCAAAGCCCTGGGTAAATCCTTGTACAATGCCCAACATCATCCAGTTCAGCCAATCGGCGGCTCCCAGCGCTGCCAAAGCATCCACTCCCAAAAACTTACCGACCACCATGGTATCTACCACAGTATATAATTGCTGAAATATATTCCCTGCCATCAAAGGAATCGCAAAGCAGAAAATAAGTCTGCCCGGACTTCCCTGCGTCATATTTTTAATTTTCGTTGACATCTTAAATTCCTTTCCGTACTGTTTTATCCGATATACATCTGCTCCGTATATCCGTTTGTCAAATTTTTCCTATGTTTTCTGATTATTGTACCAATACATCCGACAATTGGTCAAGTACCTCCAGATCCCTCTCCTTCAATACAGCATGTATGGTTATCACCGGCTCCAGAAGTTCAATATTCTTCATGGTACTTATGATATGATACATTGTCTTAGCTGCCGTAGGCCTCCAGGCGCCGTTTTCGATTAATGCTGCCTTTCTGTTCTGAAATCCCTTGCTCTTAAGATGATGCAGAAAATCCTCCATGGCTGGGAAAACGCCGCCGTCATAACTGGCTGCAGCAAATACCACCTTGTCATATCGGAATACCTCTTCAATAACCTTGGAAAAATCTGCTCTTGCCAGATCATACAAACGTACCCTGCACTGTTTTTCCGACAGCCTTTCCGCAAGCCATGCTGCTGCCTGTGCCGTATTGCCGTGCATGGAACCATAAACGATCACCACGCCTTTATTTTCCGGCTGCAGGCTGCTCCAAATATCATACAAATGAATATATTTTTCTAATCCCTCTCTTAAAACCGGCCCATGGAGCGGGCATATACCCTGTATATCCAGGGTGATCATCTTCTGCAGTAATTTTCTGACTGCTGCCGCATATTTCCCGGCAATATTAAAATAATATCTTCTGGCCTCACTGACCCATCCCATATTTTTAGTCAGTCCCAAGGCGCCAAACCTGCCAAAGGCATCTGCTGAAAACAACAGCTTTTCCGATGTCTCGTAGGATACCATCACCTCCGGCCAATGCACCATAGGTGCCATATAAAAGGTCAGGCAATGTCTACCAAGCGCAAGCTTGTCCCCCTCCTTTACCACCAGACTGTGTTCCTGTGCAGCCAATTCGAAAAAGGCCGGCAGCATGGCAAAGGTTCCTGCATTTCCCACCAACACCACATCCGGAAACAGCTCAACAAGCCTTGCTATGCTTCCTGCATGGTCCGGCTCCAGATGATGAATTACAAGAAAATCCACCTTTCTTCCCTTCAGAGCCTCCAACAAATTTCTTTCCCATTCCTCACAGCACCGCTTGTCCACCGTATCCAATACAGCCACGGTTTCGTCCAGGATCACATAGGAATTATAGGAAATCCCCCGGGGCACCGTATATTGATTTTCAAATAGGTCAAGGGCAGTATCATCCACCCCTATATACCTGATATCCTCAGAAATGTTCCTCTGCATAATAGTTTCCTTCCTTTATTTTTTCTACTATTATGCACAAAATAACCGGAAGTTAATACCTTCCGGTTATCTTATAAAACCACTTTACGGTTCCATTATAGCAGATATGGGCACAAAATACGAATGTCATGCCTTACAGGATTTCTTCAGCCGGCCGCCCCTATCTCCTTTATGCTTTTATCTCTGTTCCATCCCAAATAGGTTTGTCTGGTTGTAATGTGAAATCAAAATTTCACTGTTATTCCAATCTGTCATTCGCGTCCCCACTTTCTATGCTCTCA
>CAYXQG010000198.1:0-3667 GCA_964467405.1 uncultured Acetatifactor sp.
TGACAAGAGAGAGCGGATGAGTTAAAATAAGAAGAAACAGATAGAACGGATGGAGGTATTTCATGTCTAAATATATTATGGCACTGGATGCGGGCACTACGAGCAGCCGGTGTATCCTGTTTAATGAAAAGGGTCAGATCTGCAGTATGGCGCAGAAGGAGTTTACCCAGTATTT
Source organism: uncultured Acetatifactor sp. (assembly GCA_964467405.1). Taxonomy (GTDB): domain Bacteria; phylum Bacillota; class Clostridia; order Lachnospirales; family Lachnospiraceae; genus Acetatifactor. Next base: position 176 of record CAYXQG010000198.1, read on the forward strand.
TCCGAAGCCCGGATGGGTGGAGCATGATGCAAATGAGATCTGGTCAACACAGCTTGGGGTGGCAGTGGAGGCCATGGTAAAGATCGGCGCATCCGCAGAGGATATTGCGGCCATCGGTATTACCAATCAGCGAGAGACGACCATCGTATGGGATAAGGAAACCGGGGAGCCCATATGCAATGCCATTGTATGGCAATGCCGCAGAACTTCAAAGTACTGCGATTCCTTAAAGGAGAAGGGGCTGACGGAAGTATTCCGTAAAAAAACGGGTCTGGTCATCGATGCCTATTTTTCCGGTACGAAGTTAAAGTGGATATTGGATAATGTGGAGGGTGCAAGGGAACGTGCACAAAGGGGCGAATTGCTTTTCGGTACGGTGGAGACCTGGCTGATCTGGAAGTTAACAAAGGGAAAGGCTCATGTGACGGATTATTCCAATGCTTCCCGAACCATGCTCTATAATATAGTAGATCTTACCTGGGATGAGGATATTCTGAAAGAATTTGACATTCCTGTCAGTATGCTGCCCAAGGTGCAGCCCTCCAGCTGTATATATGGTATGACGGAGGAATCCTTTTTTGGGGCACCCATTCCCATCGCAGGAGCAGCAGGAGATCAGCAGGCAGCCCTGTTTGGACAGACCTGTTTTAAACCGGGAGAGGCGAAGAATACCTACGGTACAGGCTGCTTTTTGTTAATGAATACAGGAAACAAGCCTGTATTTTCCGAAAATGGTCTGGTCACTACCATTGCATGGGGAGTGGACGGAGAGATCACCTATGCCCTGGAGGGATCTATTTTTGTGGCCGGTGCAGTAGTGCAGTGGCTTAGGGATGAGATGAGGCTGATTGACAGCTCGGCAGATTCAGAATATATGGCCAAAAAGGTGGAGGATACCAACGGCTGCTTTGTGGTACCGGCCTTTACCGGTCTGGGGGCACCCCATTGGGATCAGTATGCCCGCGGTACTATTGTAGGCATCACCAGAGGCGTGAATAAATATCATATTATCCGTGCCGCACTGGAATCCATTGCATATCAGACCAATGATGTGCTGCAGGCCATGCTGGCGGACTCTCATATTACCATCGATACTTTAAAGGTGGACGGAGGCGCCAGTGCCAATGATTTCCTGATGCAGACCCAGGCGGATATTATCAGTGCTCCGGTAGACCGGCCCTCCTGTGTGGAAACCACTGCCATGGGAGCTGCTTATCTGGCTGGACTTGCCGTAGGCTATTGGGAGAATAAAGAGGATGTGATCCGTAACCGTCAGGTGGACCGGGTATTTGTACCTGAGATAACCGGACAGGAGCGCATGAAGAAAATAAAGGGCTGGAATAAGGCGGTAAAATATGCTTACGGCTGGGCCCGGGAAGAGGAATAAGGATAGGTTATGAATCAGGTGGAGAAAAAGGGGAATGCAGTGGCACTGCTTCCCATAGGAGTTTTTTTGGTCATATTTCTTGGCTCAGGGATTATAACGGGGGACTTTTATGCAATGCCTGCCATAGTGGCATTTTTGATCGCACTGGCAGTGGCATTTCTGCAGAATGGAAAGCTTGGCTTTCAGGAAAAGATCAGTATTATCGCAAAGGGAGTGGGCAATGAGAATATTATTACCATGAGTCTGATCTTTCTGTGCGCAGGTGCCTTCTCAGGCGCAGTAAGGGCCGCAGGAGGCGTGGAAAGTACGGTGAACCTGGGATTGAACGTATTGCCGGGAAATGTGGCTGTAATGGGCTTATTCGTGATTGGCTGCTTTATTTCCATATCCATGGGTACCTCCATGGGAACCATTGCAGCGCTGACCCCCATCGCAGTGGGAATCAGTGAAAAAACGGGTTTTGCCATGACGGTTTGTGTAGGTGCGGTGGTCTGTGGTGCAATGTTCGGAGACAATCTTTCCATGATCTCAGATACTACCATAGCAGCAGTAAAGACCCAGGGCTGCGAGATGAAGGATAAGTTTAAAGAGAATTTCTTTATTGTATTGCCGGCTGCATTGGTGACCATGGTGCTCTTTTTGCTGATCACGAGAAACGGAAGCTATGTGCCGGAGGCTGCCCTGCCTTATAATATATGGAGGGTGCTTCCTTATATTCTTGTACTGGCAGGTGCTTTGATCGGTATTAATGTATTTGTTGTTTTGATCGGCGGCACTGTTATTTCCCTTATTGTGGGAGTGGCAACAGGAAGTATTGCATTAAATGGGATGTTTGCAGCAGTAGGGGAAGGCGTTACAGGCATGTATGACATTACAGTGATCTCGATTGTAGTGGCATGTATTGTTTCCCTGGTGGAGGAATATGGCGGCATCCGTTTCATACTGGAGCTGATCCACGGAAAGATCAAGGGAGAAAAGGGCGCTGAGCTTGGTATTGCCGGTCTGGCTCTTTTGGTAGATGCCTGCACAGCAAATAATACGGTTGCCATTGTAATGGCGGGCCCCATTGCAAAGGAGATTGGTGATGACTTTGGAGTATCTGCGAAGCGTTCTGCCTCCCTGTTAGATATTTTCAGCTCTGTAGGACAGGGGCTGATCCCTTACGGCGCACAGCTTTTGTCCGCAGCAAGCTTAAGCGGTCTGACACCCTTTGCCATAATGCCTTACCTGTTCTATCCGGTTTTGATGGCTGTAAGTGCGGTACTTTGTATCCTTTTTAGAAGGAGAGAAAAGGCATAATAGAGACCGGAGTGCTTTATAAGTTTTTTTGCTAAAAATAGAGAACAGTATCAGAAAATAATTGCTTTATTTTATTGCATTGATTATAATTAACTATGTATTTATAGAAATGAAGGAGAACTGACCGGCTGCTTTGGACTGTCCGGCAGGATTTTCATGACCCAATAGTACAAAATTTGGGATCAAGGATAAATAGGAGGGAAAATCATGGATTCAAACAAAAGACCCGATGATATGGTGCGAATCACCACGCCGGAGCTTGCAGAAAGCTTTATTGAGGAGCAGATTGCAGCAGTGCGTGAACAGGTAGGAGATAAGAAGGTATTGCTGGCATTGTCAGGCGGTGTTGACAGCTCTGTAGTAGCAGCACTTCTGATCAAGGCTATCGGCAAGCAGTTAGTATGTGTACATGTAAATCATGGCTTAATGCGTAAGGGAGAAAGTGAGCAGGTTATTGAAGTATTCCGTAACCAGTTAGATGCGAACTTAGTTTATATTGATGCAACCGATCGTTTCCTGGACAAGCTGGCAGGCGTAGCGGAACCGGAGAAAAAGCGTAAGATCATCGGTGAAGAATTTGTACGTGTATTTGAAGAAGAATCCGGTAAATTGGAAGGAATCTCTTTCCTCGCCCAGGGTACCATCTACCCGGATATTTTGGAATCTGATGGTGTAAAGGCACATCACAATGTAGGCGGTCTTCCGGAAGATTTCAAGTTTGAAGGATTGGTAGAACCTGTCAAGCTGCTTTTCAAGGATGAGGTTCGTGTAGTAGGAAAGGCACTTGGTCTTCCTGCAGGCATGGT
>CAYXQG010000199.1:0-3650 GCA_964467405.1 uncultured Acetatifactor sp.
GTGGCAAGACCATGCATCGTGTACCTGAGGTAATTGACTGCTGGTTTGACTCGGGAGCAATGCCTTTTGCACAGCATCATTATCCTTTTGAAAACAAGGAGCTGTTTGAAAGCCAGTTCCCTGCACAGTTTATTTCAGAGGCAGTAGACCAGACAAGAGGATGGTTCCATTCCCTGATGGCGATTTCCACCCTGTTATTTAATAAGGCTCCTTATGAAAATGTTATCGTTCTGGGCCATGTACAGGATGAGAATGGTCAGAAGATGAGTAAGTCCAAGGGAAATGCAGTAGATCCTTTTGATGCTTTGGAGCAGTATGGTGCAGATGCGATCCGTTGGTATTTCTATATTAATTCAGCTCCATGGTTGCCGAACCGTTTCCATGGCAAAGCTGTTGTGGAAGGCCAGCGTAAGTTTATGAGCACCCTGTGGAATACTTATTCCTTCTTTGTGCTTTATGCAAATATTGATGATTTTGACGCTTCCAAGTATGCTCTGGAATACGATAAGCTTCCGGTAATGGATAAGTGGCTGCTTTCCAGATTAAATACAGTAGTCGGAGAAGTGGATAATAACTTAGAAAACTATCGAATCCCTGAAGCAGCAAGAGCATTGCAGGATTTTGTGGATGAGATGAGTAACTGGTATGTAAGAAGAAGCCGTGAGCGTTTCTGGGCAAAGGGCATGGAGCAGGATAAGATCAATGCGTACATGACGCTTTATACTGCACTTGTTACCATTTGCAAGGCAGCAGCACCTATGATTCCCTTCATGACAGAGGATATTTATCAGAATCTGGTCAGAAGTGTTGATGAGACAGCACCTGAAAGTATCCATTTGTGCGATTTCCCTGTAGTGGATGAGACAATGATCGACAAGAAGCTGGAAAAGGATATGGAGGATGTTCTGGAGGCAGTTGTAATGGGACGTGCATGCCGTAATACAGCAGCGATCAAGAACCGTCAGCCGATCGGTAAAATGTATATCAAGGCTGAATTTGCATTGGATGATTTCTATACAGATATTATCAAGGAAGAGCTGAATGTAAAAGAAGTTGTATTTACGGATGATGTAAGAGACTTTACTTCTTATACCTTTAAGCCCCAGCTGCGTACGGTAGGTCCTAAGTATGGTAAGCAGTTAGGCGGTATCCAGAAGCAGTTAGCTTCCCTGGATGGCAATGCTGCTATGGATGAGCTGAACGCCAAGGGTATGCTGCAGTTTATGGTAGGAGATGTAGCTGTAGAACTGACTAAGGATGATTTGTTGATCACCATGGCACAGAAGGAAGGCTATGTATCCGAAGAAAATAATAAGATGACAGTTGTTCTTGATACCAACCTGTCAGAGGAGCTGGTTGAGGAAGGCTATGTATATGAAGTGATCAGCAAGATCCAGACCATGCGTAAAGAGGCTGATTTTGAGGTCATGGACCATATAAAGGTTTCTTTAAGCGGCAATGAAAAGCTGTTTGCAATCGTAGAGAAGAACAAGGCAGCGATTGCAGGCAAGGTACTTGCTGATGCGATCACGGCAGGAGAAGCACTGCAGGTTAGCAAGGACTGGGATATTAACGGCGAAAAGGTTTGTATCAGCATTGAAAAACAATAATGATTTTGGTATAATTTTATTGTTTCAATAAAGGAGGCATCCTATAAAATACGAAGCTCCGGAGTGTATCCGGATGACTTGTACCGGATGAAAGAGATATGAAGAAATTTGATAAAGAAGTTTTTAAACAGGACGTAAAAAATAATGTAAGAAGCCTGTATCGTAAGACGCTGGAGGAAGCAACACCCCAGCAGATCTTCCAGGCAGTTTCTTATGCAGTAAAGGACGGAATCGTAGAGGACTGGATGGAGACTCAGCAGGCCTACGAAAAAGAGGACCCCAAGATGGTATATTATATGTCCATGGAGTTCTTAATGGGACGTGCCCTTGGTAATAATATGATCAATCTTCAGACCTATGATGAAGTAAAGGAAGCATTGGAAGAGCTGAATCTGGATCTGAATATGGTTGAGGATCAGGAGCCGGATGCTGCACTGGGCAATGGTGGTCTGGGCAGACTGGCAGCATGCTTCCTGGATTCCCTGGCAACTCTGGGCTATCCTGCATACGGCTGCGGCATCAGATACCGCTATGGTATGTTTAAGCAGCAGATTCGTGACGGTTTCCAGGTAGAGGTACCGGATAACTGGCTGGTAGACGGAAACCCCTTTGAGCTGCGTCGCCCGGAATATGCCAAAACAGTTAAGTTTGGCGGTTATGTAACTGTTCGTACGGAGAACGGTCGTAATTACTATTCTCAGGAGGGATATCAGTCCGTAAAAGCAATTCCCTTCGATTTCCCCATTGTAGGTTATGGCAATGGTATTGTAAATACGCTGCGTATCTGGGATGCAGAGCCCGTTGAATGCTTCCAGTTAGACTCCTTTGATAAGGGAGATTATCAGAAGGCTGTAGAGCAGGAAAATCTGGCAAGAAATATTGTAGAGGTATTGTATCCGAATGACAATCATTATGCAGGAAAAGAGCTTCGTCTGAAGCAGCAGTATTTCTTTATTTCCGCATCTGTACAGGAAGCAGTTGCCAAATATATGAGAAAGCATGATGATATCCGCAAATTCCATGAGAAAGTAACCTTCCAGTTAAATGATACCCATCCTACGGTTGCTATACCGGAGTTAATGCGTATATTAATGGATGAATACTATCTGACCTGGGATGAGGCCTGGGAAGTGACTACCAAGACCTGTGCCTATACCAATCATACCATTATGGCAGAGGCTTTGGAAAAATGGCCTATTGAGCTATTCTCAAGACTGCTGCCGCGTATTTATCAGATCGTTGAGGAGATTAACCGCCGCTTCATCTTGGATATTGAGAAGAAGTATGAAGGTACGGATGTGAATGTACAGGAGAAGATCCGCAAAATGGCGATCATTTATGATGGTCAGGTAAAGATGGCGCATATGGCTATCGTAGCAGGATATTCCGTAAATGGTGTGGCAAGACTTCATACAGAGATTCTGAAGAAGCAGGAGCTTAGAGATTTCTATGAGATGTTCCCTGAGCGCTTTAATAATAAGACAAACGGTATTACCCAGAGACGTTTCCTGCTGCACGGAAATCCCCTGCTGGCGAATTGGGTAACAGCCCATATTGGAGATGAATGGATCACTGATCTGTCCCATATCAGCAAATTAAAGGTTTATGCTTCTGATGAGAAGGCACAGCAGGAGTTTATGAATATTAAATATCAGAACAAGGTACGTCTGGCCAAGTATATCCTGGAGCACAACGGTGTGGAAGTGGATCCCCGTTCCATCTTTGATGTGCAGGTAAAGAGACTGCATGAGTACAAGCGTCAGCTGCTCAACATTCTTCATGTAATGTATCTTTACAATATGATCAAAGAGCATCCGGATATGGAATTCTATCCAAGAACCTTTATTTTTGGAGCAAAGGCAGCAGCCGGCTACCGTAATGCGAAGCTTACCATTAAGCTGATCAACTCCGTAGCGGATGTGATCAATAATGATGCATCCATTCAAGGTAAGATCAAGGTGGTATTCATCGAAAATTATAATGTATCCAATGCAGAGATCATTTTTGCGGCAGCGGATGTTTCAGAACAGATTTCTACTG
>CAYXQG010000200.1:0-3643 GCA_964467405.1 uncultured Acetatifactor sp.
GCTCATGATATATATGGTCCGACCCTTCCCGGTATTGTAGAGGAAAGACTGGAAAAGGAATTGCATTCCATTATTGGCAATGGTTTTGCCGTTATGTATATTATTGCACAGAAGCTGGTATGGAAGTCCGTTGAGGATGGATATCTGGTAGGTTCCCGTGGTTCCGTAGGATCCTCCTTTGTTGCTACCATGGCAGGAATTACAGAGGTAAATCCGCTGCCTCCTCATTATTATTGCAGTAAGTGCCATTATGTGGATTTTGACAGTGAGCATGTTAAAAAATATGCGGATATGGGCGCTGCAGGAATTGATATGCCTGATATGATTTGTCCAAACTGCGGGGAGCTTTTGCATAAGGACGGGTTTGATATCCCTTTTGAGACATTCTTAGGCTTTAAAGGAGATAAGGAGCCGGATATTGATCTGAACTTTTCCGGTGAATATCAGTCCAAGGCTCATAAGTATACGGAAGTTATCTTTGGCGCGGGTCAGACCTTCCGCGCAGGTACCATAGGTACATTGGCGGATAAGACCGCATATGGATATGTGAAGAATTATTTTGAGGAGAGAGGCCAGTCGAAAAGAGCCTGTGAGATCAATCGTATTACAACAGGATGTACAGGCGTAAGGCGAAGTACCGGTCAGCATCCCGGCGGTATCGTTGTATTGCCCATCGGACAGGATATTAATTCTTTTACACCGGTACAGCATCCTGCCAATGATATGACAACAGATACGATCACGACACATTTTGATTATCATTCCATTGATCATAACCTGTTAAAACTGGATATACTTGGACATGATGATCCTACCATGATCCGTATGCTGCAGGATTTAACCGGTGTGGATCCTACAACCATTCCTTTGGATGATAAGCAGGTAATGTCTTTGTTCCAAAATACGGAGGCATTGGGTGTAACGCCGGAGCAGATTGGCGGTACCAGACTGGGAGCACTCGGTATCCCGGAATTCGGTACGGATTTTGCAATGCAGATGGTAATTGATGTTAAACCGCAGACCTTTTCAGATCTGGTGCGTATAGCCGGATTGTCCCATGGTACGGATGTATGGCTTGGTAATGCGCAGACGCTGATCCAGGAAGGAAAAGCGACCATTTCTACAGCAATTTGTACACGAGATGATATTATGACTTACCTGATCAGAATGGGTGTGGAGGCGGATGCATCCTTTAAGATCATGGAGGCAGTCAGAAAAGGTGTTGTTGCTAAGGGAAAAAGTGACAAATGGCCGGAGTGGAAGGCAGATATGCTGGCTCATAACGTACCGGAATGGTACGCCTGGTCCTGCGAGAAGATTAAGTATATGTTTCCGAAGGCTCATGCGGTAGCATATGTTATGATGGCCTGGAGAATTGCATATTGTAAAATCAATTATCCACTGGCATACTACGCATCCTTTTTCAGTATCCGTGCAAAGGCTTTCTCCTATGAGATCATGTGTCAGGGACAGAAGCATTTGGAAAATGTTATGGCAGATTATAAGAAACGTTCGGACAGCCTTTCCAATAAAGAGAAGGATGCATACGGAGATATGCGAATCGTTCAGGAAATGTATGCAAGGGGATTTGAATTTGTACCCATTGATATTTTTTCGGCGCAGTCCAGGCTGTTCCAGATTGTGGATGGTAAGATCATGCCTTCTTTGAGCAGTATTGACGGTCTTGGCGAAAAGGCGGCAGATGCCATTGTAGAGGCTGCAAAGGATGGTCCGTTTTTGTCCAAGGATGATTTCAGAGAAAGAACCAAGGTATCAAAGACTGTTATTGAATTAATGGATAAGCTGAATCTGTTGGGCAATTTGCCGGAATCAAATCAGATCAGTTTGTTCGATTTTGTAAGTTAATGGAGATGGAATTATGGAGTGTAAGGAGTTTCAAAAACTGATTCCGGATTTTATTCATAGAAAGTTGGATTATGTAACGGAGAAGGGCTTTGTTGCACATTTAGATCAGTGCCCGGACTGTAAAGAAGAACTGAATATTCAGTTTCTGATCGATGAGGGGTTGATTCGTCTGGAGGAAGGAAGCGCATTTGATCTGCAAAAGGAAATGCGTGACATGTTGGATACAGCTGAGAAAAAAATACATTTTCATGACAGATTTATCACAATAGGCAGAGTCATTGAGACTGTTTCCATGTTGGGAATTGCCGCAGTGGTTTTGACAATAATTCTTTTGTAGCAGAAAGGGAGTTTCCATGAAGAAGAAACTGGTTTTGATTGATGGCCACAGTATTTTAAACCGTGCATTTTATGGTGTGCCTGAATTGAGCAATACCAAGGGACTGCATACGAATGCGGTCTATGGTTTTCTGAATATTTTGTTTAAAATTCTGGAAGAGGAAAAGCCGGATTATCTGGCTGTAGCATTTGATGTAAAGGCGCCTACTTTCCGACATGAAATGTATAAGGAGTACAAGGGAACCCGTAAGGCCATGCCGGAGGAATTGAGAGAACAGGTTCCGGTTATGAAGGAAGTACTTCAGGCCATGCAGGTGGTCATTTTAGAACAGGCAGGCCTGGAGGCGGATGATATTCTTGGTACACTTGCAAAACGTGCAGAGAAGGATGGTATGGATGTGGCACTGGTCTCAGGAGACAGGGATTTGCTGCAGATTGCATCAGAACATATTAAGATACGTATTCCCAAGACGAAGCAGGGGCGTACGGAGATAGAGGATTATTATGCAGAGGATGTTGTAAAAGCCTATCAGGTGACACCTGCCCAATTTATTGAATTGAAGGCATTGATGGGAGATACAGCGGATAATATTCCGGGTGTACCAAAAATCGGTGAAAAAACAGCCACCTCTCTTATGACAGAATACGGATCCATTGAGAATATTTATGCCCATGTGGAGGAAATCAGTAAAAAGAGTATTAGGGAAACCTTGCAGGCAAACAGAGATCTGGCAGATTTAAGCAAGGTTCTGGCAACCATAAAGACAGACTGTGAGCTTGATTTTGACTATGAATCAGCCAAGGCAGAGGGATATTTTACCAAAGATGCGTATCAGCTGTTTAAACAGTTGGAATTTAAAAATATGCTCAGCCGTTTTGAAGAGACAGATGCAGCAGACCAAAATGAGGAGATCATAAAAGGATTTTGCAGGATAGAGAAAAAAGAAGAAATTTTAAAAATCCTGGAGCGTATTTCCGTTCAAAACAAAAAAATAGGTCTGTCAGTCATAAGTGAGAAGAAAAAGCTGACGGGTTTTGCCGTTACGGTCAGTGAGAAAGTAAGTTATTTTTATTATCAGGAAGATCAGCTACAGGAAAATGAGCAACTGTCATTGTTTGAAACCTATCTGTCTTCAGAGGGTAATGACATTGAGGAGGCACTAGAGAAGGCAACGGGTCAGGTACAGGTAGCTGCCATTGACATAAAAAAGCAATATGATCATGTACAGACAGAGGATATCGGAAAGTATTTTGATATTTTGATTGGTGCGTACCTGATCAATCCCTTAAAGAAGGATTATGATGCAGAGGCGATTGCAGCGGAATATTTGGACTTAACCATTCCGGGGTATAAGGAGGTCTTTGGAAAAAGGACGATTTCGCAGGCAATGAAGGAGGAGCCGGACCGTACGGCAGAATTTTTTATGTATCAGTCCTATGT
>CAYXQG010000201.1:0-3637 GCA_964467405.1 uncultured Acetatifactor sp.
TAAGAACTGAAGAAATAAAGGAATTGATCGCCCGGAAGGAATATGCTGAGGCGGCTGAGATTGCGGATACCATTGACTGGAGAAGAGTTAAGAGTGTTATGATGCTTTGCACCATCAGTGATCTGTACAAGATCAACCGCAGATATGAGGACAGTATGGATCTGCTCCTTTTGGCTTATGAGCGTCATCCGGGCGGAAGAACCATCGTCTATTCTTTGTGTGAACTGGCGATCAAAATGGGGAATTATGCTCAGGCGTTGGAATATTGCAGGGAATTTGTCCAAATCGCGCCCAGAGACAGCGGAAGATATATTTTGCAATATAAATTATATGAGGCACAGGATGTCAGCTTAGAAGAACGGATCGCAGTTTTAGAGGAACTGAAAAAGAGAGATTATCGTGAAAAATGGGCATATGAGCTGGCTTATCTCTATCATAGAGTGGGCCTTGCAACAAAATGTGTGGAGGAATGTGACGAGCTTATTGTATGGTTTGGTGACGGAAAATATGTCATCAAGGCCATGGAGCTGAAGATGCTGCATCAGCCTTTGACACCGGAGCAGCAAAGAAAGTATGACATGCGTTTTGGCGGTGAGGAGATGCCCGAGGCAGCGCAAGTGCAGGAAGAGGATGAACAGAAATCTGCAGAGGATGCGGTACTGACGGCAGCCACTACCCGTATTCCCTCTGAGGAGTTGGATATCCATATTAAAACAATGGGTCTGGAGCGATATGATACCATTAACCTGCAGGCAGAGGTAGCCGCAGGTGTAAAGGAATTTTTGGAGAAACAGGCAGACAGTGATGCAGGAAATGAGAAGCAGGAAGCATATCAGGCATCAGAAGAGGTGTTTTTTGAGACACCGGCAGAAGGAGAAGAGGAGGAATCTGAAATTTCCACAGAGCCTGTGCAGGAAACCGGCAAGAAGGAAGAGCCTGCCGACCCGATAGCAGAAACTGTCATGGAGCAGATCCGACAGGAGAAGCAGGATGAGCCGCCTAAGGAAATGGCGAGGGTGCTTTCCATGGAAGCTGACGGACAGATCAGCTTTGTTGTGCCGGAAAAGGAAGCAATTGAGAAGCAGATCACCGGTCAGATCAGCATTACGGATATTATGGCTGAGTGGGAGCGTATGAAGAAGGAGCTTGAGGAGAAGCACGAGGAAAAGGTTCGTAAGCTGGTACTGCAAAATACGGATGCCATGTTTACGGAATTTGAAGAATCTGTCAGGGACGGTCTTTTGGAACAATTGGAAAGCGGCAGAGATATAGAAGAGGTGCTGGCAGAGGCAGAAGGCAGGAATATGGCAGTCGGAGAAGCAGCAAATGAGCCTGTGCAGGCAGAAGAAGATCCGACAGAGAGCCTGCAGGATACAGGAATGACGGAGCTGTTTGGCTTTGTAGAGCCGTCTGAAGAGGAGGAAGCTCTTGGAGAAGTGGAAGAGCTTTCCGAGATAGAAGAGTATCCGGAGGAAGAGGATACTGAAGAGGCAGAGGAATTTTCCGAGGAAGAGGATGCTGAAGAAGCAGAGGAATTTTCCGAGGAAGAGGATACTGAAGAGGCAGAGGAATTTTCCGAGGAAGAGGATACTGAAGAGGCAGAGGAATTTTCTGAGGAAGAGTATACCGGGGAAGCAGAGGAGTCTTCTGAGGAAGAGGATACTGAAGAGGCAGAGGAGTTTTCTGAGGAAGAGTATACCGGGGAAGCAGAGGAGTCTTCTGAGGAAGAATATGCTGGGGAAGCAGAGGAGTCTTCTGAGGAAGAATATGCTGAGGAAGCAGAAGGACTTTCCGGGGAAGAATATGCTGAGGAAGAAAAACACTTCCGTAAGGAAGATACTGACCGCACCCGGCAGGGACGCAGCCTGACCAGGGAGGAAAAGGAGCTGTTTGGCCCCTATATTCAGGGACGCTTGTCCAGAGAACAGATCATCAATACCATTGATAATATTTCTCTGGCTGCTTATACGGGAAATGTGATCATTACCGGCGCAGAAGGACTGGATACACTGGGACTTGCTAAGAATATCATTCGTCAGCTGCAGCTGACAGACAGCAATTTCTCCGGTAAGATTGCAAAGATTTCGGGAGAGACTTTAAATAAAAGAGATGCAGCAGAGGTCCTTAAGGGCCTTAACAATGGCGCACTGATCATTCAGCATGCAGGTGTTCTGAATAAGAAAACAGCAAATGGTCTGTATAAGGCACTGCAACGGGAGGAGAAGGGAATCGTTGTTGTATTAGAAGGCACAAAGAAAACCATCAATGCACTTCTGAAAGAGAACAGCGCATTAGAAAGCTGCTTCACTGCAAGAATTGATATGGAAGCACTCAGCGATGCGGCACTTGTTGCTTTTGGCAAAAAGTATGCAAGAGAAAACGAGCATTCCATTGATGAGCTAGGTATACTGGCACTGCACAGAACCATTACGGAGAGACAGACCAGTGACCATGTGGTTACGATTTCTGAGGTCAAGGAGATTATTGATGATGCCATTGAAAGCGCAGACAGTAAGACTATAGGCCATTTCTTTGCCATCCTTACTTCCAAGAGATATGATGAGGAGGATATGATTATCATCCGGGAAAAGGATTTCGATTAGGTTTTATAAATTCATAGGTAATGTAAAGGAGGAGTTTCCCGATAAAGGAAATTCCTCCTTTTGTATACCGGCTTAAGACTGGCCGATCAGCGCAGGAACCGGTGTCTGTGTATAGGTAAGTGCATTATCCGTATCATTCTGAACGGCAGCCAGATCGCATAAATGTTTGTAGCGTTTTTGCAGGGAGTTGATCTCGTAAATATAGCAGTCGATCATATCAGGATCGATGGCATAATCAAATCCTGCATAGGCAAGCTCCAGTGCCTGTCGTATGTTTTCGATTTCTTCTCTGAGAGGTATTGTGCCAAAGTCGTTTTCGAGCGTTTCGGGTATTTCATAGCTCTTCTTAAATAATACCTGCATATTTCTCCATTCTGCCCGTAGGTCTTTTTTATGTTGATAAAAGTATAGCCAATGTATTTGTAAAATATACCGGACTGTTAGTAAAATAAAAAAATATTATTTTTTCCTATAGACAATTATAGAAAATATTGTTATAATATACCCACAGGGTGATTCAGAACCCTATTATCTAAATTTCTAGAAGAATTCATACACATTATCGTAAATTACCACAGAGATGATGAAATTTTATAAGGAGGAAGACTTTGGAGCATAAGCTATTGGTATTATGCGACGCAGAGGAGGACTATGCGCAGCATATGGCGGAGTTCTTAGGCAGGTCGAAGGAGCTTCCCTGGGAGATTGCAGTCTATACGGAATGGGAGGAGCTGCAGAAGTTAGAAAAGCCCATTGATGTATTACTGATTTCGGAAACTGTATACGCAGAGTCCCTGCTGCAGTTGCAGACGAATTTGTTGATCGTGCTGAATGAAAGCGGCATGCCGGTTACCGGGAAGGCTGCCAATATTAACAAATATCAATCTGCAGAAGCTGTTAAAAAGGAAATACTGGAGCTTTATATGAAGCAGCAGGACATTTGCTTTTTTCGGCAGGGGGAAAAGAAAAAAACCAGGCTGATCGGTATGTATACACCGGTGCACAGGTGCCTGCAGACAACCTTTGCCCTTACC
>CAYXQG010000202.1:0-3627 GCA_964467405.1 uncultured Acetatifactor sp.
GTTTATAAGATTGAAAACCGGGATCAGGATTTTTCTGCCGGTCCTATCCGTGGCTTAAGCACCCATCCCCACCTGCATACACACATGGAGCTTGTTTATATTACGGAGGGTTCCTCGGTCGCAACCGTTGATCATAAGGAGTTTCTGATCGAAACCGGGGATCTGCTTCTGACCTTTCCCAATCAGGTACACTACTACCACGACCGTTCCAAGACAGGAGGTATCATCCTGATCTTTTCCCCGGATCTTTTTAAGGATCTGCGGGAGCTTTTTCAGAATAAGGTGCCTGTCTCCCCTTTGCTGAAAAAGGAGCAGATGACCTTTGACACCAAGGGGCGGTTAAAAAGGATCCTGAAGAAAATACAATCGGCGGATGCCTTTGACCGGATTGCCGCCAAAGGCTATCTGCTGGCACTTTTGGCAGAGCTGCTGCCTTTGATGACGCTGATTCCCAATAAGTCGGATCAGGACAGCATCAAGCGCCTGCTGCAATACTGCTCCGAAAACTATACCGAGCCACTGACCCTGGACAGCATTTCAAGCAATCTGCACCTGAACAAATATTATATTTCTCATATTTTTAAGGAAAGAATGGACATCGGTTTTACGGATTTCGTGAATAATCTGCGTATTGAGCATGCCTGCGGTCTTCTGGAACGGGGTGTAAGCATTACAGAGGTTGCCTTTTCCTCCGGCTTTTCTTCCATCCGTACCTTTAACAGATGTTTTTTGCAAAATATGGGTATGACACCCAGAGAATATATAAAAAAGAAAGAACAATAAATTTCAGAAGGAGAACCTATCATGAGTGAAACAAAGAAGAAACTGACCATTACCGTAATCGACAAGAAAACCTATCCGGATATTATTTCCAGATATTGCCACGAAGTATCCAATTTTTCCCCCATTTGCGATCAATTTGAGATCGGTCAGGTCTATTACACAGACTGCCCGGAAAACTGTCCTGAGGGATTCTGTGCCTGGGCATGGCGCAATATCGCGCAGGAAGTAAAGGCTGCCTATGCAGGCCGCACACTTCCCTGGGTAAAGGTACCGCATACCTATATCGCATGCTGCTCCGATGGCTTCCGCCCCGTCTTTTTTGAGATATTATATTCTGAAGAATAAAAAAAGCTCCAATCTAAACATCTTTCGTTTGGATTGGAGTTTTTTCTATTTACTCAATTCTTCCGTCAATTGAAGGATCCGAGGTGCAATTTTTGCGCGCTCTTTCTGTAAAATTCTCTGATAAACCGGATAGGCAAGTGCCGCACATACCAGACCGATCAGGCCAATGGGGATACCTACTGCCATGGAAATACTCTTATGATCTCCGAAGATCCTGCCCAGATCCGTCATAAACAAACTCATGCCAAATCCCAAAAGCAGAGAGCCTGCTACACCAAGCATGATCGCAACCATATTGGCTTTTTGCGTAACAGCTGCATCCATCTTACGCAGCTGTTCCATTTTGTCCTCCTCCTTGGGAAGATACTTCTTGCGGATATGATCGATTTCCGCCTGCTGTTTTGCTGAATAACTATAACGAAATTCTTCTTTCTGATCCATTTTTTCTCCTCTTTACTCTTAAACAAATTCGATATCTATTTCTTAAGTACCTATAAGCTTTCCTCAGGCCTTCGGAATCCTTACCGTAAAGGTACTGCCCTCTCCGACCACACTTTCTACGCTGATCTCACCCTGCAGAATATCTACCACACGCTTTACCAGGGCAAGACCAAGACCATTTCCCTGCATGGCATGGGACGTATCACCCTGATAAAATTTTTCAAATATATGAGTTCCTACCTCCGGGGGCATTCCACATCCTGTATCCCTTACCCGTACCATAACATTCCTGTCGTCCTCTGCCAAAGTAATTCCTACGGTTCCTGCCTGCCCTGTAAACTTAAAGGCATTGGACAGAAGATTGTTCCAGACCAGGGACAGCAATTCCCCATCCGCACAGATCTCCACACCATCCGCAATATCCGTCTCGATGACAATATCCTTCTTTTCCCATTCTCCTTCAAACTGCAGCAGCACCTCACACAGCTGCTCCCCCAGATCATACCTTTCCGAGCTCGGGAAAATCTGCTGATTTTCAAGCTTATTCAGCTTCAATATATTGGTGATCAGCTGCGCCAGCCTGTGACTTGCATCTGCAATTGCCTTCGCATACTCCTGCTTCTTTTGCTCGCTTAAGTCCGGCTGCTGCAGCATAGTGGCATAATTTTGCATAATGGCAAGGGGTGTTTTCAACTCATGAGAAACATTTGCTATGAAATCCGTCCTAAGTGTTTCCGTTCCGGACAGCTCCTCTGCCATTTTATTAAAACATTCAATGATGGGATCAAAAGCATCCTCACCAAAAACGCCCCTTGTAGGACTGATACGGACGCTGAAATCTCCCTGTATCATTTTACCTGCTGCATCCGTGATCTTACGGATCGGCCGGCTGACCAGAAATCTGCGTCTGAGTATATCCAATATCGTAAATAAAAGACTCAAAAGCACCACATTGATAAAGGTAAGCTTTGCCGCATTAGCCAGATGCTCATCTGTAAATACGATCTCCAGTGACCTGGACATCATGGAGACAAATAGCATCATACAACTGGTGATCAGAAAGGCACTGAGCAGAAAAAAAGTAATATAATGATGTATTATTTTGAACAACAAGCCAATTTTAGTCTCTTTCCTCATTTCAGCACCGCCTTATACCCCAGCCCGTGAACCGTTACGATCTCAAAGGCCTGACAATGATTTAGCTTGCTGCGAAGCTTTGTCATATACACATCAACGGTCCGGGGACCTGATGCTGTATCCACATCCCAAAACTCATCCATCAGCTGCGATCTTGTAAAGGTCTTCTTCGGATAGGATAAGAGCTTATACAAAAGACTGAACTCCCTTGCCGTAAGCGGTATTTCCTCATCTCCAAGACAAGCTGTATGCTCGTCCGCATCCATAACAAAATCACCGATCGTGATCCTGCGGCTGGAGGCAATCTTCGCCCGACGCAACAGCGCACCTATATGCAGAAGCAGCTCCTGTGGATCAATGGGCTTTACCATATAATCATCAATTCCTACCCGATACCCCCGTTGCTTAGATGCAAAATCATCCCTTGCCGTCATAAAGAGAATCGGAATATCCTCACTCAGCGATCTGACTGTTTGTGCAAATTCAAAACCGTCCGTTCCCGGCATCATAATATCAGACAGGATCATATCAAAGGTCTTGCCGTACATGGCATCATATGCATCCTCTGCATTCGTACATCCGGTAGCCTCATAGCCATTTTGATTCAAAAAGGAACACACTCCCCTGTTCAAATCCCTGTCATCTTCCAGAACCAATATTTGAAACATCCCTCAGACCTCCTGCCCTTTTTTTCTACTGTATCATATATATGTTAACATTTTGTTAAGGTTTTTATTTTTCTGTGTTTTCTTCCTTTGCTGCAATCTGATCACTGAGACAAAAAAGATATTCGAAGATGGAGAATTACGGGAAGATTCAGTTATTCGAAAATTTCGAATAACTGCCGAAGTTATATTCTTCTGTTAATTGCCAGATAGGTGTAGCACTTTTATCATTACTACTAAACGCATCACACAAAAC
>CAYXQG010000203.1:0-3597 GCA_964467405.1 uncultured Acetatifactor sp.
ATCATGTACTGCCATCTCAAAATCATCGGAAGCTTCCAAAATGTCTGCTGCCTCGCAGAAGGCTTCTGCCACAATGGCATTTAAGGTTGTATTGGCACTGCCGATAGAATCGGATGAACCGACACTTCGGAATTCAAATTTATTACCGGTAAATGCGAAGGGAGAGGTTCTGTTGCGGTCCGTTGCATCCTTTTGCAGTTCAGGGAGTGTGGAAACACCTGTCTCCAGCTTGCCTCCGTCCGCACAATAGGTTGCAGAGCCTGTCTCCACCAACTGTCTGACCACATCCTCAAGCTGGGTACCCAGAAAAATGGATATGATTGCCGGAGGTGCCTCATTACCGCCCAGACGCTGGTCATTTCCCACATTTGCCGCACTCTGTCGCAGCAGATCCGCATGGCGGTCAACTGCTCTCATCACACAGGCGAGCACCAGGAGGAATTGGATATTATCATTTGGTGTATCTCCCGGATCTAACAGGTTCACACCATTGTCCGTGCAAAGAGACCAGTTATCATGCTTACCGGAACCATTTACCCCTGCAAAGGGCTTTTCATGAAGCAGGCAGGTCAGTCCGTGACGTTCTGCCACCTTCTTCATGGTCTCCATAACAAGCTGGTTATGATCCATGGCAATATTGGCAGTCTCATAAATGGGAGCCAGCTCATGCTGTGCCGGGGCTGCCTCATTATGCTGTGTTTTGGCAGTTACGCCCAGCTTCCACAGTTCAACATTGATATCCTTCATATAGGCACCGACTCTTTCGCGAATGGTACCGAAATAATGATCGTCCATTTCCTGACCCTTGGGTGCAGGAGCGCCAAACAGGGTTCTGCCGGCAAATATCAGATCCTTTCTTTGTAAATATCTCTCCCGATCCACCAGAAAGTACTCCTGCTCAGCGCCTACGCTGGGAGTTACCTTGGTAGCCTCTGTATTGCCAAATAAGCGCACGATACGCAGCGCCTGCTCACTGATTGCTTCCATGGAACGCAAAAGCGGTGTCTTGGTATCCAGTGCTTCTCCCTTATAAGAGCAAAAGGCTGTCGGAATACAAAGGATCACGCCTGTGGCATCTTCCTTTAAAAATGCAGGGGAGGTAATATCCCAGGTTGTATATCCTCTTGCTTCAAAGGTTGCTCTCAATCCGCCTGAAGGGAAAGAAGAAGCATCCGGCTCACCCTTGATCAATTCCTTTCCCGAAAAGTCCATAAGCATCCTTCCGTCCTCATCCGGATGGGTAACAAACGCATCATGCTTCTCTGCCGTAATTCCGGTCAGCGGCTGAAACCAATGGGTATAATGGGTTGCACCATTTTCAATTGCCCAATCCTTCATCGCCTTTGCAACTACATCCGCTGTTTCCAGTGACAGTTCTCCGCCCTGCTCCATAACACGTGTCAATTCCTTGAATACACCTTTTGGCAAACGTTCCTTCATCTTTCTGTGTGTAAAGACCCGGCTGCCAAAAATCTCCTCCACATTTATCAGCTCGCTCATTCTCTCTTCCTTCCTTCCGGCAAGCTCCTTGTCGGAACCATTCATACTGTACATTTATTTTTCATTGTACATTATATCAGTAAGAACGGTCAATGAATTTTTTATCATTCTGCGAACAGCTCTTACAATTTATGTTCCTCTGGCAAAACGATGATCGCGCAGAGTTGCGAAAATTCAAAAACCGTAGTACAATAATTTCATCATTTTTTCGGAGGCATTGATTTATGAGATCATGTATTCAGCGCGACAACGAATACTTAAGATTTTTATATGAAAAGATCATCGATATCCTGTGTGTCCTTTGCCTGACAGGTACACTCCTGTATTTGTGCGAAACACAGAATGTTCTTTACCAAAGTAACAAAAATGTCAGCGCCTCTAAGGCGATCCTTTTGTTTACCGTCTTTCTGTTTATCACACAGCGTGTCAGACTCTTTAACCGTCAGTCCCTGATCGCTACCCTATTATATCTTCCGGTAGGGTATGCCTATGCTGTGCGTTATGCTGAATCCGCCACCCTGTTTGAACGGGACAGGATTGTTGTACTGATCGTCTGGTTTGCCATCATGATCGCCGTGGATATGGCAGTTTATCATAAGAGAAATTCTCTCCACCGGTTCCGTTTTCAGTCTCTCATGGTTTTTGGGTTTATGACACTAGCCATGACCTTCTACAGAAATGACAGAACCTACCCTGTCATTTTTATACTGGCATTTCTTTTTTACCTGATACCGTTGGACGGGCAGGGCTGGCAAAGGCTTATCAATCAGTTCTGCACTACCTGGCTGGTTACCTTTTTTATCATTCTTTACCGTTCCTGGAAGAACAATCCTGAGGTCGATACCATAGAGGGTGCCGGCAGATGGTATGGTGATTTCTTAAACATCGGACATTTCGGTCTGTTCATTGCCTGTGTAGTGGTTGTGATCCTTTACAAGCTGCACCAGTCCGGAAAGCGTTACGGCCGGCTGAGTATCCCCTATGCCTTTTATGTGATCTGCCTGCTGCCGATATTATGGACAGTCTTCAGAGTGAGCACCGTCACCATGTTCATCGGCATTGCCTTTGTCTTTCTCATGTACTTTATCCTGCTTGGAGGGAAATGCACCGTACAGAAGGTTCTTCGCAGATTTATATTTGCTGCCTTGTTTCTCTTCTTCTTACTGATCATCGGTTATGCTGTCCTGATGGGCTTATCCCATACGGATGCAGATTATTGGAAAACGATCATGCTGGAAGGGAATGTTTTCATAAAGCCTGTCGCCAATCTCATATACAGAGCCCACTATATGTTTGACGAAACCAGAACCTTTGCAGACAGTGAAATCTTCAGACCCGGCTCCTTTATCAACTATGTGGATCTGTTTACCTCCGGCAGATTGTCCTTGATCAAGGTCTTTGCCGAACACTTCAGCTTCACCGGAGGTCCTTCTGAAGGATATCAGGTCGGCACTTATTATGCATACAGCGCACACAATGCCTATACACAGGTAATTTATGAATACGGATACCTAGGCGGCGGTGCCTTTATCCTCTGGCTGTTCTATTCCGTCATAGCAGGTGTCCGTCAATATATCAGGGAGCAGAAGACGACGCAGTTTCTGATATGCATCTGGATGGCCATGACACTGGGTGTTTTGCTCGGAGAAGTCATAAACCTGTATACGCCCACCATATTCATGACCCTGTTTGTCACCTATCCGCTTATGATAGATTTGGACAAAAAGAATACCGCAGATTAATCAATCACAAAAGCCTCTAAGGCAGGCCTTCCCAAAGATCAGATTTTTCTCTGACTCTCGGAAGCTTTCCTTAGAGGCTTTTTCTATATTTCAAATTATTCGCTTTTCACTCTGAGAAGATCATACTGCTTAGGCATCTTAGACAACTCCAGCCAGATCTCCTGTTTGGAATGAGGGCAGCTTTCTACCGGCTCAAGGTCTGCATTATACATGGCAAGAACCTGCGTCTGTATATTTTCTCCATCCGGCCTCATGATCTCTATGCTGTCACCTACACAGAACTTGTTACGCTGTTCAATGCGTGCAAGGAGCTTCTTCTCCCCATTCACTTCCCGCTCTGCGGTCTGTTCCGTAA
>CAYXQG010000204.1:0-3597 GCA_964467405.1 uncultured Acetatifactor sp.
ATTCAAGTGCTGATAACCCGCATAAAGCAGGCTTTCGGAATAAGCCATAACAGCGCCATGTATTTTGAAAAGATCCGTAAAGAAAATGCCCAGCACACAAGTTACCAAAATACCAAGGAATGCCCCGCTGACCGCGGCAGCACAGCGCAGATCAAAACCATACACCAGTGCTATAATGAATGTTGTTAACAGCAGATTAATTGCCAGACCAATCCAGATCGGATTGTAACCATTCAGGTACATGGGAACCAGAAGTTTCCAGATTGCAAGAACGGTCAATACGAAGGACAAAATGGCTCTGACGCCGGTACGCCCTGCAAAGAGAACCAGAAATACTACAAACAGCCCTGCAAGCAACAATTCGCCGGGGATGCGGAAATGGTCCGTCATAGTAACCCGTCTGATGGTATCTGTATCATAACTGACAACAACCTGTGCCAGATCGTCCTCTTCAAATAATTTGTCCTGCTCCAAAGAACCCTGCAGCAGATTGATTGCTGTTGCATTTTCTCCGCGAAAACGACCATTTAAAAAAGTAACCCTGCAGCGCTGTTCTCCGGATCGTACCAGTCCGGTGTCAACTATGGCCGAATTGTCAATGGCTGTTACCTTTGCAACACATCGTTCCGCTTCCCGATATTGAACTGCATCCTCATAGCCCGTAGGCAGCAAAAGTAAAATCACGATCAACAATATGCAGACTGCTACCGGGGCATAATATCCTATTTTCTCTTTTTTCATAAATCCTCCATACAAAATACCCCTGCTTTGGGAGCAGGGGATTTGTTCAGTCATACAAATTACTGTACATTCAGCATTTGTGCCATTTTGTTGAAAATTTCAGTATTATCATAATAACCGTTGAATACTTCTGCATTGACACCGTTTGCTAAAACTGCAACCGGAAGACCTGTGTGACTGTAGGAGGTAAAGGACACACCTGACTTATTATTCAAGATATGAGTCAGCGTCACTGACAAAGGATCATAGGTGCCATACATTACATACTCAGCCTGACCATCCGCACCTGTTTCGGTATCATTGATGCTCTTCTCAAAGGCAATGCGAAGCTGCTCCAGTTCATATGCTGTCAGGACTAACTTATCATTTTCTTCTCCTTCTGCCTTCAAACCGAAAAGCTCTTCAATATCAGCCAAAGCTTCCTCAAAGGTAGTTCCATTCTCTCTATATGCAACTGTATACTCATCATCAAACTTCTGGAAAGAAATCTTCTGACTCTCAAGCAAAGTCAGATAAGTATCATAATCCGTACCTGCAAAACCAATGGTCAGACCGCCGGTCTCGTGGTCACCGGTAACAAGAATCAAGGTTTCATCAGCATGCTTTGCTGCAAAATCAATAGCAACCTGGACCGCATCTGTTAAGGCTACCGTATCCCTGATCGTGGATGCCGCATCATTTGCATGGCATGCCCAGTCAATCTTACCGCCTTCGCACATCATAAAGAAGCCATTTTCATTATCCAGCACCTCTATGCCCTTCTCAACATAGTCTGCCAAAGACCACATTTCCTCTGTTCGGTCAATTTCATAAGCCATAGCATCAGAATCAGCCAGATACTCGTCAATTAACATTACCTTACCTGAATCAGCAGTAACAGCAGCAGCCTCCTCATTGGTAAAGGTCACTGTGTAGCCTGCTTCTTCTGCCAAATCATACAGATTAGGCAAAGGATTTTCCTTATCATATCCGGTAAGCTTTTTCAAACCGCCGCCTGCAAAATATTCAAAACCGGAAGCCACAAGTTCTTCACCAATTTCATAATAATTATTACGGCTTGCCTGATGTGCATAAAATGCTGCAGGAGTTGCATGATTCAGATTTACGGATGAAATGATACCTACCTTCATTCCCAACTGCTCATGAACCTTCTCTGTTATCGTTTCAAAGGTCTCCGTACCGGTAACATCTACGTTGATGGTTCCGGAATAGGTTTTGCGGCCGGTGGAAATGGATGTTGCAGTTGAAGCAGAATCCGGTGCAAAGGAATTGGCATCATAGGTTACTGCAGAACCAATAACCTCAAAATTCATAAAATTCAAATATTCAGGTCCGTTCAATGTGGCGCCCTGATTGTCATCCAGGCTGGGCTGAGCCATAAAATAATCATCATCACTTAATGCTCCAAGGAAATCGGATGTTGACTGAATCTGCGGATAACTCATACCATCACCAATAAAAAGGAAAACATACTTAGGTGCAGAAACCTCCTTTACCACCGCTGTCTTATCTTCGACCTTCTCCTCTACCTGCACATTAACCGTATCATTTGCAGGACGGTCATTGTTAACTGTTTCGTTCGCCTTGTTTGCACTGCATCCGGTGAAAGCACCGAGCATCATACACAGTGTCAGCAAGCTGGCAATGCTTTTTTTCATTGTTATATTCCTCCATTTGGATTTTTCTCTCGTCTCATTAGACAATTTCATTATAAAAAACGAATGTAAAATCCAAAAGGCACCTTCTGTAAAACCTTCTCAAAATCTATGTAAAAAATGTCTGACGGCTTTCTGCATCCTCATTGGCCTCTTCCATTTCAAGCTGCTCCTCTCCGATACCATCTTCAAAATGCACCCGAAGTACTGCCTGGGGCCAATTGACCGAAATACATGCTTTTTTCTCTTTTCCCCTGGCCTCACTGTCAAATATGGTCATAAGCTCTGTCAGAACCTCTCTTGTCAAATATCCGCCCCTCCAATGGAACAAAAGCACCTTTCCCTTTTTAACGGCCTGCCTGGTCCTGTTTCTGACCTCCTCCGTCGTTGTCCAGGAAAGCTTCTTCTCCTTATAATAGAAATGATCGCCATCATCGCAAATCGGCACCTTCCAGATCACCGGTTCATGATCTCTGAAAATCTGCTTATCTGACAGATTCACATAATCATATCTTACCGTATCATATTTTGAAAGCGTATTGTCAAAAGTTGCATCCAAATGATAGTACTTACCGCCAATCCGGACTACGTTCCATGCATGCCTGTATTTGATACCCTTGTCCGGATTGGCCTCTGATAATGCTATGATGCACCAAATATTCAACTCATCGCACAAAACCTTTACAGCCTTCGCGATGCCTTCGCAAACAGCCACTCCATTCCCCAAGGCTCCTATAATCTCGTGGGAATATTCTTTTTTCAGCTTATCATACTTTACATTCTTTACAATAAAATCATGGATAAAAAGTTCTCTTTCCTTTTCATCCAGTTCTGCAGCCTGACGAGCCAGTTTTTTAACCCTTGCTTCCATTGCCTGTCTGTGTTCCCTGATCTTATCTTTTGTAAAAAGATACCGCGGGATCATCTCTACTGCTGTAGATTCCTCATAATACCTATATGTAAAAGTCACCGAATAAAAAAGAGTCGGACACTCCATGCGAACCATGAAATAAATATCCGACAATTCTTTTCCTGACAGCCTCGGTACCATAAAGGAATCCTGCAGATTGGACAACCCCTCCTTTATTGCATAGTAGGCTTTTTGCTGTTCCTTATTTAATTGTTCATAATAATAATTTTCCGCTTTTGCCAAAGTCTCACCACCGTTTCTGTATAAATACCTGTGACCATTCCGAGCGTG
>CAYXQG010000205.1:0-3583 GCA_964467405.1 uncultured Acetatifactor sp.
TAGTGGTGGAATAATCTGATACCGGTAAATGCCATCGCCATATCATACTTATTTGCACATTCAATAACCAGATCATCTCTTACAGATCCGCCCGGCTGTGCAATGTATTTTACACCGCTCTTATGTGCGCGCTCGATATTGTCTGAGAATGGGAAGAAGGCATCTGAACCAAGTGTCACATCCTGCATGCCATCCAGCCATGCTCTCTTTTCTTCACGGGTAAATACCTCAGGCTTTACCTTAAATACCTTCTGCCATGCACCCTCTGCAAGCACATCCATGTACTCGTCGCCGATATAGTTGTCAATTGCATTATCTCTGTCTGCACGTCCCACACCATCTAAGAACTGTAAGCCAAGTACCTGGGGAGCCTGACGAAGATACCAGTTATCAGCCTTCATGCCTGCCAGTCTGGTACAATGTACACGGGACTGCTGACCGGCACCGATACCAATTGCCTGTCCGCCCTTTACGTAGCATACGGAATTGGACTGTGTATATTTTAAGGTGATCAATGCGATCTTCATATCAATAAGTGCTTCTTCAGGAATATTTTTATTCTCTGTTACAATATTGCCAAGCAGCTCTGCATTAATATCCAGTTCATTTCTTCCCTGCTCAAAGGTAATACCGTAAACCTGCTTTTTCTCCACCTGTGCAGGAACATAATTCTCATCGATCTGAATAATATTGTAATTGCCCTTTTTCTTCTGCATAAGAAGATCAAATGCTTCTTCTGTGTAGCCTGGCGCAATAACACCGTCAGACACTTCTCTCTTGATCAGTCTGGCAGTATCTGCATCACAAACATCGGACAATGCAATAAAATCACCGAAGGAAGACATTCTGTCAGCGCCTCTTGCTCTTGCATAAGCACATGCCAAAGGAGAAAGTTCTCCCAGATCATCCACCCAGTAAATCTTTGCCAGGGTCTCATCCAGAGGAAGACCGACTGCTGCACCTGCCGGAGATACATGCTTGAAGGAAGTTGCTGCAGGAAGGCCTGTAGCCTTCTTCAACTCCTTGACTAACTGCCAGCCATTGAAGGCATCCAAAAAATTGATATATCCCGGTTTTCCGTTTAATACGGTAACAGGCAGATCGCTGCCATCCTCCATATAAATACGGGACGGCTTCTGATTAGGGTTACAACCATATTTTAATTCAATTTCGTTCATGATTTTTATCCTTTCTGACTCATATTCATTGCAGACTTCACCATATTCGTCAATACATTTCATTATCACCGATCCTTAGGGCATATAAAACATATTAACAAATAGGACTCCTGCTACATAATTACACGTTCTTGTTTACAATCCTGGTTTCGTACTTACCGGTTTCAATATTGATATATCTTACAAACAGGGATACCTTGTTGTCCTCATTTAAGCTGTTCCAAAGCATCGTAGTGAATTCATCCATGTCATCAGGAATGCTTACCCATTTAGGTTCTCCTTCAAAGCTGGGAAGAGGATTGCCGTCATGCATGTAGGTGTGGATGAAATGACCTTCACCTGCTACAGGATTTTCATAGGTATATGTATAACGGTTGCATGCATCCGGATTACCGTTGTTGCTCTTTAAGATGGACATTGCATAGTGATACTTTCCGTTTTCAATATTCATAAGGCCTGAAATACGCGGTGTGTAATTAGGACCGTCAGGTTCGAATTCACGGCTGCGGAGTGACTGCTCAAAGGTAAGCTTTTTATCCAATCCGTCGTAGATTGTATCCGTCTGATCTCCATTGGTTACGATCGTATTGTTGCCAAGTACTCTGACAGGTGCATAAATGATCAGACTGGGATCTTCCAGTTTTGAAGGGTCAAAGGCCTCTGTGCGGATGCCCTGTCCTTCCTCTACAAATACACGGTTACGGCTGTTTTCGCTTCTGCCCATGATGAAATAAGCAGTTACGGCATGTTTTCCGTCAGCAGACTTTCCGATCACGATTCCTCGTCCCGGATATGCATTTTCCTTTAATTCCTGTTCCAATGATAACATATTCATTTCTTTCTCCTCCGATCTTCCTCTAAAAGCCCCGGGCAATGGATGGGCTGCGCAGCGTTCTCCTGCAATAAAATATTCTTTTTTATTGTAAAAACAAACAAACCGACCGCCTGAGCATAACCATACACGGTGACTGCCCAGGCGGTCGGCTTTACTACAAATTACGCTCCCTGTGGGTAAGCCCCACCACAGCATATATCATGCTGCTTTTCCGCCAGTCGCGCAATCAATCTAAGCTTATTGTACAATTTTATTTCTCTTTTGGCAATGGTAATAATGCCTAATCATCTACACTGTAGTTAGGTGCTTCCTTGGTAATATGGATATCATGAGGATGACTTTCCTTCAAGGATGCTGCAGAGATCTTTACAAACTTACCGGTTTCCTGCAAAGTAGGAATATCCTTTGCTCCGCAGTAACCCATACCGGAACGAAGACCGCCGATCAGCTGGTATACAGTATCCTCTACCAGACCCTTGTATGCAACACGTCCTTCAACGCCTTCCGGAACAAGCTTCTTGGCATTTTCCTGGAAGTAACGATCCTTACTGCCGTTCTCCATAGCAGCGATGGAACCCATACCACGGTAAACCTTATATTTTCTGCCCTGGAATAATTCAAATTCTCCCGGACTCTCATCACATCCTGCAAACATGCTGCCCATCATGCAGACATTACCGCCAGCAGCAATAGCCTTGGTAACATCTCCTGAATACTTGATACCGCCATCTGCAATGATCGGCACTCCGTATTCCTTAGCCACTGCATAGCAATCCATAACTGCAGAAATCTGAGGTACACCGATTCCAGCTACAACACGGGTTGTACAGATAGAACCGGGGCCGATACCAACCTTAACAGCATCTACACCTGCTTCGATCAAAGCCTTGGTTGCTTCGCCTGTTGCTACATTACCTGCGATTACCTGCAGATCAGGATAGTTTTCCTTGATCATGCGTACGCAGCGAAGTACATTTTCAGAATGACCATGCGCACTGTCTAATACAACTACATCGACCTTTGCATTTACCAATGCCTCTACACGATCAAGAACATTTGCAGTAATTCCCAATGCAGCACCGCAAAGTAATCTTCCCTGGGAATCCTTTGCTGCAAGAGGATATTTGATCGTCTTCTCAATATCCTTAATGGTGATCAGACCCTTCAGATTAAAGTCCTTATCCACGATAGGTAATTTCTCTTTTCTGGCTTTTGCAAGGATCTTCTTTGCCTCTTCGATGGTAATGCCTTCCTGTGCAGTGATCAGGCCCTCAGAGGTCATGGATTCTCTGATCTTCTTGGAAAAATCTGTTTCGAATTTTAAATCACGGTTTGTGATAATGCCGACTAACTTACGTCCTTCTGTAATCGGCACGCCTGAAATACGGAATTTGCCCATCAGCGCATCCGCATCAGCTAATGTATGATCAGGACTTAAAGAAAATGGGTCAGTGATAACGCCGTTCTCTGAACGCTTTACCTTGTCTACCTCCTCGGCCTGAGCCTCAATAGACATGTTTTTGTGAATAATACCAATACCACCCAGTCGTGCCATGGCAATTGCCATTCT
>CAYXQG010000206.1:0-3535 GCA_964467405.1 uncultured Acetatifactor sp.
GAGCCATCTTAGGGTTCCATCTTCTGGTCTGATGTCCGAAATGAACACCTGCTTCTAATAACTGCTTCATTGAAATAACGCTCATGATATTACCTCCATTTGGTTATTCGGTCCGTTTCCCGGCACCGTCGTCCGTATTCTTTTTCTGCCGAAATTGCGTTAAATTCCGGTTAGCTCCGATGCTTATCCTTATCAAATAAGACACCTACATCGAATGGGAATACGTGTTTTATAGTTTCAACTACAAGAGTTTAGCATAACAAAAGAAAACTTGCAATATTTTTTTGCAAGTTTTCCCGGATTTTATAATAATTTATTGAAATATTTCTTCTAATTCAGATTCTGACGTTTCAGTTCCTCGATTTCATCAAAGACTACATCATTCAATACCTTGATATAGGTTCCCTTCATACCGGAGGAACGTGACTCGATAACGCCTGCACTTTCGAACTTACGAAGGGCATTTACAATAACGGAACGGGTAATGCCTACTCTGTCAGCGATCTTGCTGGCAACAAGGATACCCTCCATACCATTCAGTTCATCAAAAATATGTGTAATTGCTTCCATCTCAGAGAAGGACAGTGTGCTGATGGCAGATTTTACAACTGCTACCTTACGGCTCTCTTCAGCATTTTCTTCATTAACAGCACGAAGCATCTCAAGACCTACTACGGTTGAACCGTACTCACAAAGGATAATATCATCAATATCATATTGGGTATCACACTTATATATGAACAGAGTACCTAATCGTTCTCCTGCGATCTCTATAGGATTGATGATCGCCTGGAATTTGGAAACATCCGTATTTTCAAAGCCGAGTGTTGCCAAATTGACATTTTCTTTTGTGGACAATACCGCAAGCAGTCTCTCATTCAGCATGCTGTCAATAAAACCGCCGACATTTTCATCAATCAGCTCTGTAATGGTTTCCACACCATCATATTTACCGACACCGAGAACCTTACCTTTTCTGCTGATCACTAAAATGTTGGAACATAGAATTTCTCGCATGACCTTACAAATGTCATTAAATACGACCTTGCTGGAATTATTGTTGTGCAAAAGCTTACCGATTTTTCTTGTCTTATCTAACAATTGTACACTGCTCATATCCGATATCCTCCATATTACATATAGTATCCCCAAGATACTTGATATTTTAACACAAAAAATTCAGAATTTCAATGTATAAATAGTTAATTTTTTATTTTTTTCCGATTTATGCGACAATTCTAATATTATCCTTAATTTAAACTACTTATCAGCAGACGGTTTCTGCCAGGTCATATAATCACAATCCGGATTATTTACACATCCGTAATATCTTCTGCCCTTCTTTGTTTTTTTCACTACAACATCAGCGCCGCATTTAGGACAGCTGACACCGGTTTTCTCAAAATAGGGCTTTGTATTGCGGCAATCAGGGAATCCCGGACAGGCAAGGAACTTTCCGTGAGGACCGTACTTGATTACCATCTGCCGTCCGCAAAGGTCACATACCTCATCAGACACCTCATCTGCAATGGTTACTTCCTCCAGATCCTTTTCCGCCTTCTTAACTGCCTCATCCAGATCCGGATAGAAATTGGATATGACTGTTTTCCACTTCACTTCACCCAGCTCTACAGAATCTAACAGTGCTTCCATATTTGCCGTAAAATGCACATCCACAATGCTGGGGAATGCTTCCTTCATCATATTATTAACTACCTCGCCCAGCTCGGTCACATAAAGATTCTTATTTTCCTTAATAACATATCTTCTGGCAAGGATCGTTGTGATCGTAGGCGCATAGGTACTGGGTCTGCCGATTCCAAGCTCCTCTAAAGCATGGACTAAGGATGCTTCCGTATAATGAGCCGGAGGCTGCGTAAAATGTTGTTTATCCTCAAACGAATCAAACTGCAGAACCGAATCCATGGTCAGTGCCTTGGATAAGCTGTTGACAGCTTCCTTTTCCTCCTCCTGAACATATACGCTCATAAATCCGTCAAATAAAAGCTGTGAGGCTGCTACCGTAAAGATCTGCTCATTGGCCTCAATCTTCACAGCTGTGGTAGCATATTTTGCAGGTGCCATTCTGCTGGCAGTAAAACGCTTCCAGATCAGCTGATATAAACGGAACAGATCTCTGGGAAGCTGGTCCTTTATAGCCGCCGGCATCCTGTTTAAATCCGTAGGACGGATTGCCTCATGGGCATCCTGTATCCTCTGCTCATTTTTTTTCACGGAAACTGCCTCAGTCGTATATTCCTCACCAAACTGCTTTTCAATAAACAGCCTTGCCGTTTCCTCTGCTTCTGCAGATACTCTGGTCGAATCCGTACGCAGATAAGTGATCAGACCAACGGTTCCTTCTCCCTTGATATCCACGCCTTCATAAAGCTGCTGGGCAAGACGCATTGTTTTTTGCGTCGAAAAATTAAGCACCTTGCTGGCTTCCTGCTGCAGCGTGGATGTGGTAAAGGGCAGAGGTGCTTTCTTGATACGCTCTCCCTTCTTTATCTCCGTCACATGGTACTCGGCGCCTTCTAATTTTCCAAGCAGCTTTTCCATTTCTTCTTTGGAAGAGACTGATACCTTTCCATTTCGATCTCCGTAATACTTGGCATGAAGAAGCTTTTTCTCCCCCGGAATCCTTAAGTTTACATCCAGTGTCCAGTATTCCTCCGGTTGGAAAGCATTAATCTCATCCTCCCTGTCACAGATGATACGAAGCGCCACAGACTGCACTCTTCCCGCACTTAAGCCTCTCTTGATCTTCGCCCATAAAAGCGGTGAGATCCGATATCCTACCATACGGTCCAGAGCTCGTCTTGCCTGCTGTGCATCTACCAGATTCATATCAATTTCCCTGGCATTTTTTAAAGATTCCTTTACTGCATTTTTGGTGATCTCATTAAAGGTAATACGATATACCTTTTTATCCTGCAATTTCAGTGCATGGATCAGATGCCAGGATATTGCTTCTCCTTCACGGTCAGGGTCTGTTGCCAGATATACTTTGTCAGCCTTCTTTACTTCTTTACGCAGGGAAGCCAGAAGATCCCCTTTTCCGCGAATGGTTATATATTTGGGTTCATAATCATGCTCCACATCAATACCCATGGAGCTTTTGGGCAGGTCACGAACATGTCCGTTGCTTGCTGCCACTTCATAATTTGCTCCCAAAAACTTCTTTATTGTCTTCACCTTTGCCGGTGACTCCACTATCACTAAATTCTTTGCCATAGCTTTCCCCTTGTCTTATTCATAGACTCAATCGCCCCCACTATACACTAAAAAAATAAAAGTGACAAGTGAAATTTTTATGAAAAAGCACTACTTTACACAGAAAGCAGTGCTTTTTGTCCGAATTATTTACCGGTATCGCGCTTACGTCCCAGATAAACATCCAGTTTTTCCTTCATTTTTTCAGGCATTTCTCTTTTTACGGGGCAGTTCTTTGCATTTGCCATATGCTCCAGAAAATTATTGATAAAATCAATATCCTCTGCCATCCGTCCTGCCTTCATGACCTGTATGGTAT
>CAYXQG010000207.1:0-3510 GCA_964467405.1 uncultured Acetatifactor sp.
GGTCATTACGGATATGTCAGGAGACAATAAACGTGTGATTCTGTTAAAGGGCGGCCGTGGCGGTAATGGAAATCAGCATTATGCTACAGCTACCATGCAGGCACCTAAGTATGCTCAACCCGGCGTTCCAGCACAGGAACTGGAGCTTATTTTAGAGCTTAAGGTGATCGCTGACGTAGGACTGGTAGGATTTCCCAATGTAGGAAAGTCTACCTTCTTATCCAGAGTAACCAATGCTAAACCCAAGATTGCCAATTATCATTTCACTACATTGAATCCAAATCTGGGAGTAGTGGATTTAGAGGGAACAAAGGGATTTGTAATTGCTGATATTCCCGGATTGATCGAGGGAGCCTCTGAAGGTGTAGGTTTGGGACATGAATTCCTGCGCCATATTGAAAGAACCAAGGTGATCATTCATATTGTAGATGCGGCGGGAACGGAAGGACGCGATCCTATAGAGGATATTTATGCTATCAATAAGGAATTGGAAGCCTATAATCCGGATATTGCAAAGCGTCCCCAGGTGATTGCAGCGAATAAGATTGATGCCATTTATGATGATGGAAGCGGAAATGACCCTGTAAGCGCATTAAAGGCTGAATTTGAGCCTCAGGGCATCAAGGTATATTCTATTTCAGCTATCAGTGGCCAGGGTTTAAGAGAGCTGTTATACGAGGTTAATCATATGTTGGAAGAAATAGATGAAGAGCCTACTGTATTTGAACAGGAATATTTCCCTGAAGCTGCTACCACTGCATACAATAATCTGCCTTATACCGTGGAATATGATGAAGAAGAGGATGAATATGTAGTTGAAGGTCCCCGCATTGAGAAGATGTTAGGTTATACCAATCTGGAAAGTGAAAAGGGCTTTACCTTCTTCCAAAATTTCCTTAAGGATACCGGTATTTTAGAAGAATTGGAAGCATTGGGTATTGAAGAAGGTGATACCGTCCGTATGTACGGTTTATCCTTTGACTACTACAAATAATGGAGGAAATGAATATGACAAGCAAACAGAGAGCTTATTTGATGAGCCTTGCAAGTAATCTGAATCCTATTTTCCAGGTTGGTAAAAACAGCCTGACGCCGGAGTTTACCGAGGCAATTGCAGAGTCCTTTAATAATAAGGAGCTGATCAAGATCGCAGTATTAAAAAACTGTTTTGATGACCCCAGAGAAATTGCTGATATGGTTGCAGGACGTACCCAGTCACAGGTAGTACAGGTTATCGGAAAAAAAATCGTTCTGTACAAGCCTGATAAGAAAAATCCGAAGATTGAACTGCCCAGATAACAATGGGCAGCTTCATGCCGATAGGTAAGGAGCAGAGGATGCAGGGATTAGAAAATTGTAAGAAGATTGGTATTTTAGGGGGAACCTTTAATCCGATCCATATAGGACATTTGCTGATGGCTGAAACTGCCGTTGAAATGCTGGATCTTGATAAAGTCATGGTCATGCCTTCCGGCATATCTTATCTGAAAGCGAATACAAATGTATTGCCGGGACAGTTACGGTTGGATATGGTGCAGTTAAGTATTCAGAATAATCCTCATCTGATTTACTCTGACATGGAGATCAAAAGGGAGGGGAATACTTATACCTACGAAACATTGGAGATACTAAAAAAGCAATATCCCCAGGCTACCTTTTATTTTATCGTAGGTGCAGATTGCTTATTTTCCATAGAACATTGGGTGGAGCCACAGAAAATCTTTGATAATTGTATCCTGGTAGCTACAGGAAGAAACAATGCATCCCATGTATCCATGCTCGCCGCTAAAAAAAATCTGGAAGAAAAATTTGGTGCACATATTATTTTGATGGATTACCCACAAATAGAGATATCATCTACTGCCGTCAGAGAAAATGTCAGGTGCGGAAAGAGCATTCGATATATGGTGACAGAGGAAGTCAGACAGTATATATATGAAAATCAATTGTATAGATAGCTGAGGTTTATTGTGAAAAATACGGATAATACAAAAATTCGAAAAGCGATGGAAAAGACATTGGACAACAAGCGGTATGAACATACGCTTGGAGTTGCTTACACGGCAGCTTCTCTTGCAATGCGTTATGATGCGGATGTTAATTCTGCAATTACGGCAGGACTGCTGCATGATTGTGCAAAATGTCTGAGTGATGATAAAAAGAAGTCCATTTGTGAAAAGCATAATGTGGCTATTACGGATGTGGAACGCAAGAATCCCTCGCTTTTACATGCAAAGGTAGGAAGCTTTATTGCTATGGAAACATATCATATCGATGATATTGGGATCATCAATGCTATATTAAACCATACAACAGGCAGACCCGGCATGTCCACTTTGGAAAAGATCATATTTATTGCTGATTATATTGAGCCGGGAAGAACCAATGCACCTAATCTGCCTTTGATCCGTAAGCTTGCCTTTATGGATTTGGATAAGGCTTTGGATAAGATCCTGGAGGATACCCTGGAATATTTGAAACATTCTGAGGCTGAGGTTGATCAGATAACGCGGAAAACGTATGAATTTTATCATACAGCTGCCCATTGATAGGAGGAAGGATTATGAATGCAAATTCAGTAGAGATGGCCAAGCTCGTCATCGATGCATTAGAAGATAAAAAAGCAGAAGATATTAAGATCATTGATATTAGTGAAGTATCTGTTCTGGCAGATTATTTTGTAATTGCCGGCG
The DNA here is from genome assembly GCA_964467405.1 of uncultured Acetatifactor sp. Taxonomy (GTDB): domain Bacteria; phylum Bacillota; class Clostridia; order Lachnospirales; family Lachnospiraceae; genus Acetatifactor. The sequence continues at coordinate 2,694 of CAYXQG010000207.1, forward strand.
GAAGCAACAGAAGTCAGATCCAGGCCTTGTGCAATAATGTGGAAGAGAAGCTCGGCAGAGCAAAATACTTCTGCAAGCAGGTAGAAGGTTATGATACTGCAAACTGGATACTGATGGATTTTGGCGATGTGATCGTCCATATTTTTGATAAAGAAAACCGTTTGTTTTATGATCTGGAAAGAATCTGGAGAGACGGAAAACAGATTGATAAAGAAAGCTTATCATAAAAAAGAGTGATCCTGCAGATGTATATGCATCTGTAAGATCACTCTTTTATTGTGCTCCTTATTCAAGGTCAGAATCGAAAATATGCATGTAGAATGTTAATAAATACAATCCGCATAATCCTACTAAAGTATAAACAATTCTTGAAATCCAAGACATGTCACCGAAAATAAAGGCAACCAGATCAAAACGAAACAGTCCGATCAATCCCCAATTTATTGCTCCGATAATGGAAACAGTAAGAGCTGTACAATCAAGAAACTTATTACCCATGATATAACCTCCAATTCCTAAAACACTTTTCAAATCAGTAATAGTATAACCATGGGCAGAAGAAATATTCATTTATAAAAATTAATGATAAAAACGATAAACACCAAATACCTTGCCAAGAATCTGGCAGTCGGGAACGATGATCGGATCCATAGTATCATTTTCAGGCTGAAGACGGATATGACCATTTTCTTTATAAAATGTCTTTACGGTAGCAGAATCATCAATCAATGCTACGACCATGTCTCCGTTATTTGCAGTGCTGCAGCTATGTACGAATATTCTGTCTCCGCTGAAAATACCGGCATTGATCATGGAG
>CAYXQG010000208.1:0-3508 GCA_964467405.1 uncultured Acetatifactor sp.
GTGTGTACAACTATCCATAGATTATAGCCTCCTCTAAAAACTCCATAGATTTTTTGGATTTTTAAAGTAAGACATAAAACTAGCGGTTAGTTAAGGCGAGTGGTTTGACGCTTACTCTCCTTCTGACTGTATTGCCAATCATAATGTCTACTGGGATATTTGCTGAATTCCTGAAATATCGGAGTCGATCATGAGCGAATAGTTGGTATAATATACCACAAAGCCCGGCTTTGCTCCGGCGGGCTTTTTAACATGCTTTTTCTGGATATAATCGATTTCTATCTTGTCCTGCTGTCGCCCCTTGGAATAATAAGCTGCCAGACGTCCGGCCTCCTCAAAGGTACGGTCAGGCAGTGATTCGGCACCTTCACATTTCACAACAACATGGGAACCGGGCGTATTTTTGGCATGAAACCACCAGTCATTACCGGTTGCAAATTTAAAAGTCAGTTCATCATTCTGATAATTGTTTTTTCCTACATACATATGAAATCCATCACTGCTGACATAGTGGAAGGGTTTGCTGGTGATTTTTTCTTTTTTTCTGCTGCCTTTTCGGCGGATATAGCCGCTTTCAGTCAATTCTTCCTTGATCTGCACAAGATCCTCCTCCTGCAAAGCAATATCCAGGGAAGTACTGATGGATTCCAGGTGCTCGATTTCTTCCTTGACCTGTTCGGTCAACTCGGAAAGGGCTTCATAGGTTCGCTTCAGCTTGCCATATTTATCAAAATATTTCTTGGCATTTTCCTGTGGTGTCATGTCAGGATCCAGGGGAATGGTAATCATTTCGTTGGTATAATAGTTTAGAGCTTCCATGGATTTGCTGCCGGGTTCTACACCATAACCATAGGTATTTAACAGTTCGCCGTAAATACGATAGGTGTCTCTTTTTTCGGTATCCTTCATTTGACGCAGCTGCAGATCATATTTCTTTATATTACGTTCCAGTGCGGTTTGGACAATACGACGAAGATCGGAGGATTTTTGGCGGATTCGTGTAATGGCATTCTTCTCCGCATAGTAAGTTTCCAAAAGCCGGGACATGGAATCGTAAGCTGTGATATGGTCATCCCCTGCAGTATACATGGTAAGAGGTAATGCTGCAAATTCCACAGGATGATTGCGGGTATATGCAATATGGGGAGCAAAGGCTCCGTTTCTCACCCGGGTAAGCAGATCGCTGAAGCATGCAAATAATTGCATCTTTTCAGCTTCAGTCAGGGAGGCTGTAGAAGCCTCTCCGTCGATTCCGGCACGATAACAGATTTCCTGGGCTAAAATAGGGGAGATACCTGTGTAGCTTCCGTAGATTGCCTTAAAAACCGCAGTTGGTTTGGTCATAACCTGAGTATTCCAGGCAGTGCTGTCAGTGCATAAAGGATCCAGCTTATCCTGGGTTTGTGCCACGAAGTAGGGTTTGCCGGGAAGAACCTCACGGATGCTGCTGACCAGACCGGATACGTGCTTAATACTGTCAATAATGGTACCGTCTGCGTGACAGAAGATAATATTGCTGTGTTTTCCCATGATTTCTATGATCAGGGTTTTGTGGCATAAATCCCCCATTTCATCCAGATGCTCGATGTCAATGCGGATGATTCGTTCCAGTCCCGGCTGGGTAATGGATATGATCCGTCCATTCTGCAGGTGCTTGCGAAGAAGCATGCAAAAGCCGGGTGCTGTCAACGGACTGGGCTTGTTTGTCTCTGTCAGATAGATCAGGGGAAGAGAAGCACTTGCAGAAATAAAAAGACGTTTCTGTCCGCAGCTTCCTTTGATGGTCAAAATCAGCTCATCATTTTCCGGCTGGGCTATTTTATTAATACGACATCCAATCAGGGTGTCATTCAGTTCTTTTACTACATTTGCTATTGTTACACCGTCAAAAGCCATGGTGAACCTCCTGAAAGTTGATTTTCTGTTATGTCTTGCACAGAGCGGGAGTATCCGGTGTGCAGAGTATATATGGTACTTGCCAATATTAATTTGACAATTCTGATTATAACAGAAAACAATCCTTGACGCTACAGAAAATGTATTTTATAATAAAATGAAGTATGCGACAAGGAGAAGATGGGGAAAGTCGCATCAGGAGAGGGTTAATAATATGATTAAAAGTATGACAGGCTTCGGCAGATGTGAGATCACCGAGAACGACCGCAAATTTACGGTGGAGATGAAATCCGTAAACCACAGATATCTTGACGTAAATATCAAGATGCCTAAGAAATTGAATTTCTTTGAGTCAGCGATTCGTGCGGAATTAAAGAATTATATTTCCAGGGGAAAAGTGGATATCTTCATTACATATGAAGATTATACGGAAAGCAATACGACGATCCGATATAACAAAGAGATCGCATCAGAGTATTTGAAGTACTTAAAGGAAATGGCAGAGGACTTTGAACTGGATAATGATATCAGGGTATCCACCTTGTCCAGATATCCGGAAGTCTTTACCATGGAAGAACAGACCATGGATGAGGAAGAACTTTGGAAGGTACTGGACAAGACCATTAAGGGTGCTGCTGAGAATTTTGTAAATACCAGGATCATTGAAGGGGAGAATCTGAAGGAGGATCTTCTTCAGAAGCTGGATCATATGCTGGAGCTGGTGGACTTTATTGCAGAGCGTTCCCCTCAGATCATCAAAGAGTATCATGATAAGCTGTTAGGTAAGATCCATGATATGCTTGGGGATGTGGCAGTGGATGAAAACAGACTGTTGACAGAGGTAACGATCTTTGCTGATAAGGTATGTGTGGATGAAGAAATCGTGCGCCTGCGCAGCCATATCGAGACAACAAAGAAGACTCTGTTAGAAGGTGGAAGCATCGGCAGAAAGCTGGATTTCATCGCTCAGGAGATGAACAGGGAGGCCAATACCACCTTGTCTAAGTCAAATGATCTGGAGATTTCTAATTGCGCCATTGAATTAAAGACAGAGATCGAGAAGGTTCGTGAACAGATCCAGAATATTGAATAGTGCAGGGTGTATTAAGGTAGAAGCATGAATAAATTAATTCACATTGGGTTTGGTAATATTGTCAACACCTCAAAAATCATTGCAATCGTCAGTCCGGATTCTGCACCTGTGAAAAGAATGGTACAGAAGGCCAAGGAGGAAGGCATTGCCATTGATGCTACGCAGGGGCGAAAGACAAAGGCGGTGCTTGTTATGGAAAACAGCCAGGTTGTATTGTCGGCATTGCTTCCTGAAACCATAGCAGCAAGAGCACAGAGTACAAGTGGAGGAAATGATGAAGAATAAAGGTATATTAACGGTGGTTTCCGGATTTTCGGGTTCAGGCAAGGGTACATTGATGAAGAAGCTTCTGGAAACATATGAAGATTATGCATTGTCTGTTTCCATGACGACCAGACAGCCCAGAGAGGGCGAGGTAGACGGCAGGGAGTATTTCTTTACCGATAAGGAAGATTTTGAGAAAAAGATCGTAGAGGATGGCTTGATCGAGTATGCCTGCTATTGCGGCAATTATTACGG
>CAYXQG010000209.1:0-3479 GCA_964467405.1 uncultured Acetatifactor sp.
GTGTAGCACTGATCACGGACGGCCGTTTCTCAGGTGCATCCCGTGGTGCTTCCATCGGACATGTTTCTCCTGAAGCGGCAGTGGGCGGTCCTATTGCATTGGTAGAAGAGGGAGACATTATCCGTATCAATATACCTGAGAATAAACTGGATATGCTGGTATCAGATGAAGAGCTGGCAGCCAGAAGAGCAAAATGGCAGCCGAAGCTGAAGGAGGTCAGCGGATATCTGGCAAGATATCGTGAATTGGTTACCAGCGGCAATACCGGCGCTGTTTTGAAGGTACCGAATGAAAAATAGGTGATAAGGGGGATACAACATGCAGTTAACTGGTGCTGAAATTGTAATTGAATGTTTAAAAGAGCAGGGAGTGGATACTGTATTCGGTTATCCGGGCGGAACTATTTTGAATGTATATGATGCCCTGTATAAGCATAGTAATGAAATAAATCATATATTAACCTCCCATGAACAGGGAGCAGCTCATGCAGCGGACGGATATGCCCGTGCAACAGGAAAAGTGGGCGTTTGCATGGCGACCAGCGGCCCCGGAGCAACGAATCTGGTAACGGGTATTGCTACGGCGTATATGGATTCTGTCCCCATGGTTGCAATTACTGCAAATGTTAATCTGCCGTTACTGGGCAAGGATTCCTTCCAGGAGGTAGATATTGCCGGTGTTACCATGCCCATCACCAAACACGGCTATATCGTAAAAGATGTTTCTATTTTGGCGGATACGATCCGTAAGGCGTTTCATATAGCACAGAGTGGCAGACCAGGCCCGGTTCTTGTAGATATTACAAAGGACGTTACGGCTGCTCTGTGCGAATATACTCCGAAACAGCCTAAGGAGATTGAAAAAAAGTGCTCTTATACAGCAGAAAATATAGAAGAGGTAGTAAAACTGATCAAAGCAGCCAAAAAGCCTTTTATTTATTTGGGAGGCGGTGCAGTAATTTCCGGTGCTTCTAAGGAAGTTGCAGATTTTGCAGAATTGATCGATGCTCCGGTTTGTGATACGTTGATGGCTAAGGGTGCCTTTGACGGCAGAAGCCACAGATATACCGGCATGATCGGTATGCACGGAACCAAAGCATCCAATCTGGGAGTCAGTGAATGTGATCTGTTAATCGCACTGGGAGCACGTTTTTCAGACCGTGTAGTCGGCAATCCTAAGAAGTTTGCAGAAAATGCAAAGATTGTACATATCGATATTGATGCAGCTGAAATTAACAAAAATATCCGTGCAACAGCATCCCTGATTGGTGATCTGAAGAAGGTACTCGGTGATCTGAACGGGCGACTGGAAAAGCAGGATCACAGTGAATGGATGCAGTATGTGGAGACGTTAAAAGCAAAATATCCTTTAAAATACGAGGATACGGGACTTTCCTGCCCTTATATCATCGAAGAGATTGATAAAGTCACAGAAGGTAAGGCAATTATTACAACAGATGTAGGACAGCATCAGATGTGGGCTGCACAGTATTATAAATATACGCAGCCGCGTACTTTCCTTTCCTCAGGCGGACTGGGTACCATGGGATATGGTCTGGGTGCCTGCATCGGAGCACAAGTGGGACAGCCGGATAAGATTTGTATTAATATAGCCGGTGACGGATGCTTCCGTATGAATATGAATGAGCTAGCAACCGCAAGCCGCTATAATATCCCAATCATTCAGGTTGTCATTAATAATCATGTGCTTGGTATGGTACGTCAGTGGCAGACTCTTTTCTACGGTAAGAGATATTCACAGACTGTATTAAATGACAAAGTGGATTTCTGCAAGGTGGCAGAAGGACTGGGCTGTGCAGCTATCAGGGTCACTTCAAAAGAAGAGGTTGCCCCGGCGATCAGAAAAGCAATAGACATGAACTGCCCTGTAGTGATTGAATGTATGATTCATGAAGACGATAAAGTATTTCCCATGGTGCCGGCAGGTGCACCGATCAGTGAAGTATTTGACGGAGATGATCTTAAAAATAAATAGGTAAACTGCTATGTTGAATAAAGTGCTGAAGGTATTGTGTAAGATTTTTGTATATGTATTGCTTTTAGGTATCATTGTATATTTTGCAATAGCCTATTATTACAGGAACAAATTTATGATCAATACCTGGATCAATGGTATCTATTGTACTGCAAAAACAGTTGATGAGGTAAATTCGGAGCTTTTGTATGATACAAAGGCTCCGATTCTTACAATCAAGGGAAAAAATAACAGTACATCAAAGTTAGATCTGTCTTTGACAGATTATTATGAGGATTATACAGGGAAGCTGCAGGCTTATATAGCCAACAGTAATGCTTTTTTGTGGCCTGTGAACCTGTTTAAGGGGCAGAATGAGCAAATAGAGCCTGATTGCGGTTGGGATGAGGAGAAGGTAAAACAGCTGCTTTATGAACTGGATGCAGTAAAGGAATACATAGGCACAGAACCCGATGTTAAAATTGTTCCAGGGAAAAACGGATACGAGCTTATAGACAATATGAAAAATGTATTTGATCCTGATACTTTTTTCTTAATTATCACAGACAATCTGCATAAAGGGATTTATTTCACAGATATTGAAGAAAGCGGCTGTTTTTATGATCTTGAAGATAATGAAGCACAGAAAAGGACCCGTTTGATCTGGGAGAAGATTTGTGCGCTTTCAGACTGTGAAATTGTTTATGATATGGGTTCTGAAAAGCTCGCTCTGGATAAAAAGCTTCTCTCAAGCTTCATAAAAACAACAAAAGAAGGGGAAATTCTCTTAGATGATACAGGAGAGCTGTTACCGGATGAGGAGAGCATGACTGCCTTTATAAAGGAGCTTGCAGAGGAGTATGATACAGTTGGAAAAACCCTGCATTTTCAGTCTACCAGGGGAGATGTGATTGATGTTCCTTATGTGACGTACGGAACGAAGCTGGATCAGAAGGCGGAGTTAGCCTTTTTAAAGGAGACTTTTTTGCGAAAAAAAAGTCAGGTGCATATTCCTGCATACATACAAGAGGGCTTTGTACGGGGGAAGGATGATATCGGAAATACCTATATTGAGATTGATATGACGAAACAGAAACTTTATTGCTACAAGGACGGAGAGATTATTGTGGAAACCGATATTGTGACCGGCAATTTGGCAAAGAAGTATGATACTCCTGCAGGAGTAAACTATGTCTATATAAAGCAAAAGGACCGGATCCTTCGGGGGAGGGACTATGCATCCCATGTAGACTATTGGATGCCTGTCAAAGGAAATATCGGGATTCATGACGCAAATTGGAGAAGAAAATTCGGCGGTGAAATATATAAGAAAAGCGGATCCCACGGTTGTATTAATGTACCGCCCAAAATCATGCCAACCATCTATGAGGAAATGGATCTTGGGACACCGGTTATCATGTTTTATTAAAAAATTTAATATGGTAATTGACTAAAGCGCTAAATTGGTATAAAATGATGCCTAAGTTTTATTTTACAGATAAATC
>CAYXQG010000210.1:0-3456 GCA_964467405.1 uncultured Acetatifactor sp.
GAGGAATGCTATTATGAGGCACAGACCTCAGGGGATGCAGGTATTGCACTGCTCAGTATGGCCGAGAAGCTGCAGCATCCGAAATTTAAGGAGCTGGTGCGTAATCTGGAGATCAGTATGCGCTATTCGGCGGATTTTACCATATTGGTCAGTCAGAGCCGCAAGTCCGTAAGAGAGCATATGCGTATGAGGCAGGAGCGTAAATCCCTTGCCAATGAAGCATGGGTCAATATTGTCATACTGGGTGTAATGACATTGGTTATTCTAAAATCAGTGGAGGCACTGATCGGCGTCCCGATTGAGCAGATATTGTTGGAAAGCTGGGTAGGCAGGGGCTGTCTTGCAGGCATTGTCTTTATTATGCTGCTTTTCTATGGACAGATCAGAGCCATTGATAAGTAGGCAGGAGGGAAAAGGAGTGAAGGAAAATTGGAAATACGGCAGCTGATGTTAGCAGTTCAGATCATTGCAGCAGGCTTAGTCATGGGGTTGTTACTGTATATGGGCAGTACGCTTCGTCCGAAGGAGATCTTATTGCAGGCCTATGAAACGATCTGTATGCAGGCGAAACAGTCCAAAAGAAGCTTTTTTGACTATGAAAGATGGGAACGGTACCTGTGTGTCAACGGAGCAGCCTACCATTACGGAAACTGGATCAATCCGGTATCCTACATGGCATTGTGCCTGATACTGGCACTTTGCGGACTGGCAATAGGGTTGATGGGAGGGATTCTCTGTAGCGTGGCGGCCTGCGCGGCAGGTATGCTGCTTCCGGGTCTGCTTTTGGGGCATATGAATAAAAGGGATAATGAGAAAATGCTGTCAGAGCTGGATATGGTATACAGTGCGTTAGTGATTCAGATCAGGGCCGGGGTGTATGTAACCGACGCTCTTGCAGAATGCTACGGAAGTGTTGCACATGTCAGACTGCGGGATGCCCTGCAGACCTTGTCGGGAGATATTGTGATGAAAGCAGATCTGGATGCAGCGCTGGAGAAATTTCAGGGGCAGTTTAATAACCGTTATATTGATTCCTTGTGCATTACCATTCTGCAGGCCATGGAATCAGGTCAGGCAGTTGAACTATTGGGAGATATAGCAGAACAGATCAAGGATATGGAGATCAGTCTGCAGCACAAGAAAAAAGAACAATTGAACAGAAGGGTAACATTTTATCAGCTGGGAATATTCGCACTTATACTGGTTTTGGTGCTTTATGCCTGTGTTGTGCATCTTTTTTCAGCAGCATTATTTTATCAATAAGAAGAGGAGGAGAAGGATATGAAAAACAGAATCAGAACATTTTTAACAAGTAAGAGCAGCGGAATTGACGGATTATTGGTGACAGTTGGTTTATGCATCATTGCACTTTTATTGTGCGTAGTCATGAAGGACAGCCTGACCGCCTTTATTACCCAGATCATTACGGCATTGCAGACAAAGGCGATCACAATTCTGGGCTAAAGAAAGATACAGCTATGAATAAGAGCAAAGGGAATGTGTTGGATTTTGTGACAATTGCGATCACGATTCTGGCAATGTCGGTTGTTGTTATGGCATATTTGGAATGTACCGGACTGATGATGAAAAAGCTGGAGATCAGTCAGATTTCCAGAAAATACATATTAAAGATGGAGACGGAGGGGTATTTAAATGTCCAAAATGAAGCTTCGCTTTTGCAGGAATTGCAGGAGGCGGGTATGAGTGCCATTGATATTGCCGGAACGACGCTGCAGCCCGTCACTTATGGAGAGGCTGTTTATTTAAAGATCCGGGGCAGGATCAGCGGAAGGGTAATAGGAACACCGGATGAAATGTGGAGTAAAGGTTTTTTTGCAAGGCAATTTACAGTGGAAGAACAGAGAATGTCAACCGCCAAGAATTAACAAGCGGCTTCGAAGGTCAGAGGGGCAGATTGATATGATCATGGGTATGTTTTTCTTTCTTATCATATTTATTGTAGTCCTGTTTGGATTCCGCATCACCCAGTATATGGTAACGGCAGCCTATGTGGAGGATGCATTGGCTGCCTCCAACCTGGCTTCGGCGGTTATTGACCTGAAGGAATATGGCAAAAACCATACGGTATGTATACAGGATCCGGAGAAAGCCTTTCTGTTGTATCGGGAGGCACTGTGCCACAATCTGGGGACGGATGAAGCACTGCAAACAACAAACAGCGAACTGCTTGCTGCGGATGTGACCATACTGGAGTTTATCATTTATAATATCCGGGACGAGCAGGTGGAAATCTATGTGCTGGACGGCAAAGGACGGATGAAGGAATACCGGGTGGCACAGAAGGGGGAAGTATATACACCGGATCATGTGAAGGTAGAGACTGCTACGATTTACAGCCGGGTCGGATTTTATGTAAATGGTCTTATGGAACAGCTGATATATGCAGAGAAAGAAAAGAGTATCGATATAGTGAGGTATGAAGGTGAGTAGGGAGAAGAAGAAAAAAAGAAACATATGGCCGGGGGTGATTCTGGCAGCATTTGTGTCTGCCATGGCAACCTTTTTCATACTGCTGCAAATGGAAAAGAACGTCCTTAGTGACTATGAAAAGGTAACCGTATGGTGTGCAGGCTGTGAGTTGGCGGAGGGTTTGGAAATAACGGAACAGGGGCTGACGGATTGGCTTGAACAGGTGGAAATGGATAAAAAGCTGGTACCGGGCAATGCTGTTACGGATAAGAAGGTACTGTCCGGGCTGCAGACAAAGGTTATGATCTCCAAGGGTACAGTGCTTACGGCAAGTATGTTTACCGGAGAAAAAGAATATATTTCAGGCTTATATCAGCCCGTTATAGCCGGGTGCAAGTCGGATGACCTGTTCCAATTGGTCAGCGGTATTCTCAGAAAGGGAGACCGGATACATATTTATACAGTAAATGAGGAACTGGGTGAAACCTATTTGCTGTGGGAAAATGTAATGGTATACCAGGCATTTGACAATGCAGGTAATATGATCGCCTCAGAGGATATGACAACGCCGGCAGCAAGAGTGAATCTGCTGTTGGAGGAAGGTTATGCAGAGCAGTTTTATAATGAATTATACCAAGGCTCTCTCAGAGTGGTGAAAGTATGGGAATAAAGAAACGATGGATAATTTGTATCTTATGTATACTGCTTGCAGGCGGTATTTTATGGATCGGTCAAGGAATAAGACAGAAGAAGGTGACTGATGCGGAGGATAATGTCCCTGCAAACGTCAGTCAGAACACGGAAGCTGAGAAAGAGAAGCCCAAAGAGGAGTCCGGGGAAGCTGGAAACGGGAAGCCCGCAGGAGAGATCGAGAACGTCGGGGACGAGAGCCCTGCAGAGGGGTCAGAGGACGTCGGGGACGAAAGCCCTTCAGGGGAGTCGGAGGAAGTCGGAAACGAGAGCCTTGCAGGGGAGTCCGGGGAAGCTGGAAACGGGAAGCCCGCAGGAGAGATCGAGAACGTCGGG
>CAYXQG010000211.1:0-3456 GCA_964467405.1 uncultured Acetatifactor sp.
AATATAGGGTGTTTAAGGGTGGAATATCCACAAGTAATCAACAATTTGTGGATAATTAATTGTTGATAAAAAAATGTGAATATGTATGTGGATAACTCATTTTTAAAAAAATAAATAAATTTTTAAGAGCCTGAAAATGTGATATTTAATGGTTTTTTTCAAGATTTCGCTTGACATTGTCCTACTTTTAAATTACAATCAATATGCTATTTTCCAGCGTATGAGTTACTATAACTTAACGAATAAAATTAGTTGCCTTATAACATAAATTAAGGTTTAAGAAGAGAAGGAGGTGCCTTTTTTATGAAGATGACATTTCAGCCAAAGAAAAGATCAAGATCTAAAGTTCACGGTTTCAGAGCAAGAATGAGTACTCCCGGCGGAAGAAAAGTTTTAGCAGCAAGACGTGCAAAAGGAAGAAAGAAATTATCAGCATAGGTCACAGCAATGTGACCTTTTTTTCTCTCTGAAAATGAGTAGTTTAGGAAGGGATACAGTATTATGAAATTTTCAGAGCCATTGAAGAAGAATGAACAGTTCCAATTTGTTTACCGCAACGGAAAATCATACGCAAACAAGTACCTTGTCATGTACGTGAAGGAAAATGGCCTCGGTATAAACAGGATTGGAATCAGCGTTAGTAAAAAAGTAGGAAACAGTGTTGTAAGACATCGTGTTACAAGACTGATCCGCGAAAGCTATCGATTACATGAAAATATATTCAATAGTGGTTTGGATATAGTGATCGTAGGAAGACCCGGTGCAGCTGCCGTAGGTTATAATGAGGTAGAAAGTGCACTGTTACACTTGGGAAAGCTTCATCATATTATTAAAGTATTTTTTTATTGGGATGATTGATGGATAATTTTACAATAAATTCATACTTGTTTTATAATTTATGAAGTGGGATTTGTTATAATATGAAAAAACTACTTATTGCTCTTATTAAATTATATCAACGATATATTTCACCCATGAAGAGTACAAAATGTCCTTATTTTCCAACCTGTTCGGCTTACGGATTAGAAGCAGTAAACAGACATGGTGCAGTGAAGGGAAGTATTTTGGCTGCATGGAGGATATTAAGGTGCAATCCCTTTTCAAAGGGAGGATATGATCCGGTACCGGAGAAATTTCCGAAATTTAATAAGAGGCAATACAAGGAGGATAAATGAACGCAGTATTTTTAACGCAGGATGACGGTATTATCATTGGATGGGTTGCCAAATTGCTAGGTGTGATCATGAACCTTATTTTTAAGGTAATAGATGCAATAGGGATTCCGAATATCGGTCTGGCTATTATTTTATTTACAATAGTAGTAAACCTTCTGATGCTTCCGTTAACCATTAAGCAGCAGAAATTCTCCAAGCTTTCTGCAAAAATGAATCCGGAGCTTCAGGCTATTCAGAAGAAGTATAAGGGTAAAAAGGATAATGAATCTGCGATGTTGCAGAATCAGGAAATGCAGGCAGTGTATGCGAAGTATGGTGTATCTCCTTCCGGAAGTTGTGTACAGCTTCTTATCCAGATGCCTATTCTTCTTGCTCTGTATCGTGTTATTTATAACATGCCGGCATATGTTACAAAGATTAAGGAGACCTTTACGGTACTTGCAGAGAAGATCATTTCTGTAGACAACGGACAGTTTTTACAGAATACTGATATTCAGACAATCAAGGATACCGTTTCCATGTATGGTAAGCATATGGTAGACGGTAATATGACCAATGGTGTGATCGATGTTTTAAACAAATTATCATCAACCGATATGGCTATTGTTGCCGAAAATTATGGTCTTGCTGATCTTACCTATGAAGGTGAGATGATTTTGGGAAATGCAACTACCAAGGGATTGCTGGATACCTATAATAATTTCTTTGGATTGAATATAGGTAACTCTCCACAGCATATCATTGTAAATGCTTTTCAGGCAGGAGCGTGGTTGCTTGTAATAGGAGCGGTACTGATTCCTTTGATTTCTGCACTTACACAGTGGATCAACTATAAGCTGATGCCTTCAGCAAGCACAGGATCAGATTCAGAAAGTGCTATGGTTTCTTCTATGAAGACCATGAATACGATCATGCCTTTAATGTCAGCATGGTTCTGCTTCTCATTACCTTGTGGTATGGGTCTTTACTGGATTGCCGGTTCTGTTGTAAGAAGTATCCAGCAGGTTGCTATCAATAAGTATATTGACAGAATGAACTTCGATGATCTGATCAAGACCAATCAGGTGAAGAGTGCCAAGAAGGTTGAGAAGATGAAGAAGCAGCAGGAACTCATGAATACTTATGTAAATATGAATACCAGAAATATTCAGACCAATACAAATACAGGCAATGGTCATTCTGAAAAGAAGGAAGGTCCGAAGGTAGATTATAGTGCAAACTATAAGCCCGGAAGTATGATGGCCAAGGCAAATATGGTAAAAGAGTATAACGAAAAGAATAACAAAAATTCATAAGAATCATTTGATTATTTATTTTGGAGGAAAAGGATATGGAATATATTGAAATATCTGCTAAAACAGTCAGTGATGCAATTACGGAAGCTTGCCAGAGATTAAGTGTTACCAGTGATAAGCTGGAGTATGAGGTATTAGAAGAAGGCTCTAACGGATTTTTGGGAATCGGTGCAAAGCCTGCAAAGATCAAAGCCTGTGTAAAGTTTTCTGTTGAAGATAATGCAAAGAACTTCTTAAAAGAAGTATTTGAAGCAATGAACATGACAGTCGCTGTTGATGTAAAATATGATGAGATTGAAAGAAACATGGACATCGATTTAAGCGGTGATGAGATGGGTGTTCTGATCGGTAAGAGAGGACAGACTCTTGATTCTCTTCAGTATCTGGTATCTTTGGTAGTAAACAAGGATGCAGAGGACTATATCAGAGTAAAGGTTGATACAGAGAATTACAGAGAAAGAAGAAAAGAGACGCTTGAAAATCTTGCAAAGAACGTAGCAAGCCGTGTAAAGAGAACCAGAAGAACAGTTGCTTTAGAGCCTATGAATCCTTATGAGAGACGTATTATTCATTCTGCACTTCAGAATGATAAGTATGTTAAGACTCACAGTGAGGGTGATGAGCCTTTCAGAAGAGTAGTTGTTACTTTGAAAAGATCCTAATGATTTTAAGTATCAGGTATGAGAAATTGTACCTGGTACTTTTTTTTCTTGCTATTTTAAATAAGAAGCTTTATCATAATAATGATACATTGGTGCAGGTATGTCCTGTTGTATCTGCACAGACAGAAGATATATGAGGAAATAAATATATGAAAACAGATACGATTGCAGCAATTGCAACAGCACTTTCTGATGCAGGAATAGGTATTATTCGGGTAGCAGGTGATGATGCATTGGAGATAGTGAACAGAATATATGTAAATAAATCGGGAAAGGCTGCTTTGTTGTCGCATAAGAGTCATACCATTCATTATGGGTATATCG
>CAYXQG010000212.1:0-3448 GCA_964467405.1 uncultured Acetatifactor sp.
TGTCCGCCTTCTCCGACAGGTACAAGGTTATCCATTATCTTAAGAAACGATACACTACTAACGAAATTACAACGCCCAGTACACTGGCAATCGTAATATGAATCTGAAGTCCGAATGTTACAACGATAAATCCCATATCGAGTACAAGCGGATTATTAAGACCAAAGGTCTGTCCATAATTCAAGAAGCTTCCGTCAAAATAGGTACCGATAAACCTGCCGATCACAAAACCGATCAGCACCAAAACTACAAATACCCAGTTAACTCTTTTCAAGATTCTTCCTCTACTTTCTTCTGTATTTCCTCAAATATTTATCAAAAGCTCTATTTATACTACCATATTTTGACCTTACTGTATATAAAATTAGATGAATTTATTTCGAGGAAATTCTTAAGTTTCTGCATGGTTTAGTCAAACAGTGCCTGCTTTTGACATTCTATTTCATATCCGCCGTCGAAACCAGTCCCTTATCCACCAGTGCCTGTAAGGATTTCAAAATACCTAATTTAGCATGCTGCCAGGTCAGTCCCCCCTGGAAATATACTGCATAAGGAGGCTTGATCGGACCGTCTGCAGACAATTCAATGGACGAGCCGGCAACAAAAGCACCTGCCGCCATGATTACCGGTGCATCATAACCGGGCATATCCCAAGGCTCCGGTGTTACAAAGCTGTCAATGGGAGCTGCAGCCTGAATTCCCTGGCAGAATGCAATAACACCCTCCGGATTGCCAAAGGTAACTGCCTGAATAATATCATGTCGTGACTCTTTACCGTCAGGGATTACTGCAAAGCCAAGTCTCTCATAAATATTTGCTGCAAAAACGGCCCCCTTTAATGCACTTGCCGTTACAGTCGGTGCCAGGAAAAGGCCCTGATAAAAGGATCCAAGGACACCAAGAGATGCACCAACCTCTTTTCCGAGTCCGGGAGAGGTCAGACGATATGCAGCATTTGCAACACATTCCTTCTTACCTGCAATATAACCGCCGATGGGAGCCAGACCGCCGCCCGGATTCTTGATCAGGGAGCCTACCACCATATCCGCTCCTACATCAGAAGGCTCTGTTTCCTCCACAAATTCACCATAGCAGTTATCTACCATACAGATTACATCCGGCTTAATATTTTTAATGAAGGCAATCAGTTCCCCGATCCGTTTCACGGAAAGTGTAGGTCTGGTCTGGTATCCCTTAGAACGCTGAATGGTAACCAATTTTGTTTTCTCACCGATTGCTTTTGCAATATTATCATAATCAAAGCTTCCGTCAGGCAATAAATCCACCTGTTTGTAGGTAATACCGTATTCTGACAAAGAACCCGGTGTTTCACGGATACCAATCACTTCTTCCAGAGTATCATATGGTTTTCCTACAGGGGAAAGGAGTTCATCACCGGGACGCAGATTGCTCATAAGTGCAAGTGCAAGAGCATGTGTTCCGCATGTGATCTGAGGACGTACCAAGGCATCCTCAGTATGAAAAACAGATGCATATACAGCCTCCAGCGTATCTCTTCCAAGATCATTATAACCATAACCGGTTGTTCCCATCAGACACGCCTCGCTGACCTGATTATCCTGCATGGCTTTTACCACCTTTAACTGATTGTATTCAGCCATATCATCAATTGCCCGAAAACGTTCCTCCAGATTCTCCAATATTTTTTCACCAAAGTCATATACTTCTCTACAGATTCCCATGCTTTGATACATTTCAAAATTGTTCATTCATCTTCTCCCTCATACTTCTGTATATTTTTATAAGATTTCCTTCTCCTTTAATTTATCAAGCATAAATAAAAGAAGTTTTTCATCATCATTTTCAAACTCCGGTCTGTTCAGCCAGATTACATCCTTTTCCCGTTTAAACCATGTGATCTGACGTTTGGCAAAGTGGCGGGTGTCCCGTTTAATGATATAAACAGCCTCCTCTAAGGTAATTTTACCATCCAGATAATCCATGATCTCCTTATATCCAAGTCCCTGCATGGCAACCATATTGCGCTTGCAGCCCTTCTTAGCAAGTTCTCTTACCTCTTCTACAAGACCCTGTTCCATCATAAGATCCACGCGCTTTTCAATGCGGTCATATAAAACGCTGCGCTCATCATTTAATACAAAATAGCAAAAATTATATGCGGCTTCCTTTTGGGCTTCCTTTTCGTTGTGCTCGGAAATCCTTTGTCCCGTAAAATGATAAAATTCCAGGGCGCGGATCACACGTTTTCTGTTATTTGCATGAATCGTCTCTGCAGAAACGGGATCCACCTGTCTGAGCATATCATGAAGCACATCCGGGCCTTTCTCTTCAACAAGCTTTTCCAAATACATACGATACTCATTATTATCCTCGTTCTCGGTAAAGTCAATATCTTTTAATACTGCCTGAATATAAAAGCCCGTTCCGCCTGTCAGAATGGGAATATGGCCTCTCTCATAAATATCCTGCAGACATTCCCTGCATTCCTGTTGAAAAACCACTACATTAAATTCTTCCCAGGGCTCTAATATGTCAATCAGGTGATGACGGACTCCCTGCATTTCTTCCTGCTTTATCTTCGCGGAACCAATATCCATTCCCCTGTACACCTGCATGGAGTCAGCAGAAATGATCTCTCCGTCAACAGCCTTTGCCAGCTTGATCGACAGATTGGTTTTTCCTACTGCTGTAGGTCCTGTTAAAATGATCAATGGTTTTTTGTTGCTCATCGTTTAAATCTTTTCTCCATTTCATACTTACTCATGGTAATGATCGTTGGTCTGCCATGAGGACAATTATACGGATTATCCAAGGTTAACAGCTCATCGATCAGTTTTTCCGCTTCCTGCCTGCTCAATGCATTATTTCCTTTTACTGCAGCCTTGCAGGACATGGAAGCTATTTTTTCTTCCACTACCTTAAGGCTGTCCCTTGGACCCATATCTGCCAGTTCATCAAGTACTTCCAGAAACATTTGCTTCTCATCACAGCCGTACAGATCCACAGGCACAGTCCGCAGAGCATATTCGTTACCGCCAAAGGCCTCAACTTCAAATCCAAGTGTTAAAAATGCTTCCTCATATTCCTTTAAGATACTCTCTTCCTGTCCTGTTAAGCTGACAATAACAGGGGGCATCAGATTCTGTGTGAGTATTGCCTTTTCATGATATTGCTTCATAAACCGCTCATACTTCACCTTTTCATGTGCTGCATGCTGATCGATAATATAAAGCTTATCCTCAAACTGCACCAGCCAGTAGGTATCAAATACCTGGCCGATGATATGATATTTCATACGGTTTTCTTCTGTCAATACCTTGGTTTCAAACAGAGTCTCCTGCTTAAATTCCTGCATTTTGGTTCGATCCGCCTCATATTTAAGCTCTTCCATAACCTTAAACTGTTTGGTACGCTTTGCTTCAAAGGGTTCCGGAACGGATACCCTTTCCTTACTATCGGATAAGGT
>CAYXQG010000213.1:0-3391 GCA_964467405.1 uncultured Acetatifactor sp.
TGACTGCACACGCTAATAGTATCAAAGTCCGTTTTGAAGAATAAGGAGGCCATATGAGTCGTATTGCTGAAATAAAAAGAAAAACGAAGGAAACTGATATAGAGATCTGCTTGAATATTGACGGATCCGGCAAATCAGACATTCATACAGGAATCGGTTTCTTCGATCATATGTTAGAGGGCTTTTCTAAACACGGCTTCTTTGATTTAACCTGCAAGATCGATGGGGATCTTCATGTAGATGGTCATCATACTGTGGAAGATGCCGGTATTGTACTTGGTAAAGCTATTAAAGAAGCAGTCGGAGATAAGAAGGGAATCCGCCGCTACGGGTTCTTCCTCCTTCCCATGGACGAGGTATTGGCACTTTGTGCAGTGGATCTGTGCGGAAGACCCTATCTGCAATTTGATTGTGACTTTACCACCAACAAGGTAGGCGATTTGGAAACAGAGCTGGTCAGAGAATTTTTCTATGCAGTCTCTTATGCTGCAGAAATGAACCTACATATCAAGATCCTGACTCCGGGCAATAACCACCATATGATCGAAGCAATGTGCAAGGCCTTTGGAAAGGCATTGGATATGGCTACCGGTTATGATGAACGGATCAATGATGTACTGAGCACAAAAGGCAGTTTATAATTGCCATACTATAAAAAAGGATTAAAAGATCATGTTAACAAAAGAATTTGTCCCTTGTATTTATTTATATCGAAAAAATTGCGTAAAATCTCTTCAGGATGTAACCATAATCAATCCTGATCCTGTGGCAATGGCAAAACATTATTGTGAAGCAGGAGCTGACGAATTGATCGTATTTGACATGTCCGAAACCGATACGGAGCATGATGAAGCACTGGATATTCTGAAAGAGATCTGTTCTGCGGCAGAAGTAGATGTGATTGGTGCCGGTAATGTAAAACGAATGGAGGATATCAAAAAGATACTCTATACCGGCTGTAAAAAAGCAGTACTTGATTATACCAAACAGTCCAACATCGAGATTACGGAAGAGGTGTCCCTGAAATTCGGCAAGGAAAAAATCCTCCTTTCTTATCAATACGTAGAAACACTGGCTGCCAATAAGGAGAAAATCGAAAAATATGTATCGTCCATGATTTTGATGAATCCTCATCAAATTCACAAAACACTTGAAATTACGGATATTCCTTTTTGCGTGCAGGTGGATGAAATTTCCTCAAACAAAATGCTTGAACTTTTTCAATACGAGACCGTCTGCGGTATTACCGGCAATGCAGTGAATGACAATTGCAAAGAAATTTCTGCATTGAAGGCCCTTTGCGAACAAAACAGGATTCCTGTCAGAAGCCTGAAGGCTGCATATGCCTGGAGCGATTTTAAATTGAACTCAGACGGCTTGGTTCCTGTGGTAGTACAGGATTATAAGAACAGTGAAGTGCTCATGGTCGCATATATGAATGAGGAAGCTTATAAGACCACGCTTCGTACCGGCAAAATGTGCTATTACAGCAGAAGCCGTAAAGAGCAGTGGCTCAAAGGCGAAACCAGCGGTCATTATCAATATGTCAAATCATTATCTGCCGATTGTGACATGGATACCATTTTAGCAAAGGTATCCCAAACAGGTGCAGCATGCCATACAGGCGCAAGAAGCTGTTTCTTCAACGAAATTGTTAAGAAGGATTACGAAGCAGTTGAGAATCCCTTAACAGTCTTTGAAGATGTTTTTGCAGTTATCAAGGACAGAAAAGTACATCCCAAAGAGGGATCTTATACAAACTACCTCTTTGATAAGGGTATTGATAAGATTTTGAAAAAACTGGGCGAAGAAGCGACCGAAATTGTGATTGCAGCCAAGAATCCCAATGCAAATGAAGTCAAGTATGAAATCAGTGACTTCCTCTATCACATGATGGTATTGATGGCTGAGAAAAATGTTACCTGGGAAGATATTACGACAGAGCTTGCAAATCGCTAAGGAAAGGAGTATTTACCCGATGACCTACGATTTTACATCCATTATTGACAGAGTCGGAAAGGATTCGATTGCTGTAGAAAAGATTCCTTTTGCCAATGCACAGATCAGGGAAGGCTTCAGCAAAATCCCCATGTGGATTGCTGATATGAATTTTGCAACAGTACCTACGATTCAGGAAGCAATCATTGAACGAACCAAGCATCCGACCTTTGGATATTTTGATATCAGAGAAGAATATTATGATGCTATCATCCGATGGCACAGCATAAGAAACAATATTACCGGCTTAAAGAAAGAAAATATCGGCTATGAAAACGGTGTTCTGGGCTGTGTAGCATCTGCCCTGCAGGCCTTTACAGCTCCCGGAGAAGCCATATTGCTCCATGCACCAACCTATATTGGCTTTACAGGAACCGTTAACAATGCAGGCCGTAAAATTATTCTCAGTGATCTTGTCCAAGATGAGAACGGCATATGGAGAATGGATTACGAAGACATGGATAGAAAAATCAAAGAAAACAAAATCCATTTCTGTATATTCTGTTCCCCTCACAACCCGACCGGACGCGTCTGGGAAGCAGAAGAGATTGAAAAGGCAATGAAGGTTTATCAGGAGAACGACTGTATCGTTGTATCTGATGAGATCTGGTCCGATATTATTCTGGAAGGACATAAGCATATTCCGACCCAAAGTGTATCAGAGGATGCTAAGAATCGTACCATTGCAATTTATGCTCCTTCAAAAACCTTTAACCTGGCCGGTTTAATCGGATCCTACCATGTTATATACAATTCCTACTTAAAGGATCGTGTTGTCAAGCAATCCGGTTTATGTCATTACAATGATATTAATTTATTATCCATGTATGCTCTGATCGGTGCTTACAAACCGGAAGGTTATGAATGGGTTGACGAGCTTAGACAGGTACTGACTCAAAATGTGAATTATGCTTATGATTATATCAAAACACATTTTAAGGGAGTTACCCTGTCGAAACCGGAAGGTACCTACATGCTGTATCTGAATTGTGAGAAATGGTGTCAGGATCATAATATGGGAATTGAAGAACTGATCCGTAAAGGCATAGAGGTCGGTGTGATCTGGCAGGATGGAAGACCCTTCAACAGACCCTTTGCCATCCGTATGAATCTTGCTGTTCCATTTTCTCTTGTTCATGAAGCATTTGATCGCCTTGACCGGTATGTATTTAATAACGCACAAGAGAGCAGATAACTTAGCAAATAAACCGTCAAATAATGTGCTGAAGAGTACATTGTTTGACGGTTTTTATGTCATTACAGCAAACGGAAGCAACGGTGCTTCTTCCGGAGACAAAGCGAGCGGTAACGGACGTGAAGTAAGCGGACAGGTCTGGCTGAACGAAGGGATTATTTTTATATTGATAAATACAACTTATGTGTTGTATCATGA
>CAYXQG010000214.1:0-3356 GCA_964467405.1 uncultured Acetatifactor sp.
AGCTGACAGAGAGAGAAAGTAAGCTGATCCGAATGAGGTATTTTCAGGTCTTATCCTGAAAATACCTCATTCGGATCAGCTTACTTTCTCTCTCTGTCAGCTCCTCCATTAACTGCTTTAAGAGCATATGGTTTAAAAGTGCCTCCCTTTCCTCATCCTCCTTTCCCAGCATATCCGCCAGCTCGACCGTGCTGCCGTCATTTTGGTATATGGTGCTGTAAATGGACTCTACCCTGTAATCTGCCTCTGATGCCATGATGATCTCTTCTATACTCATTCCGCTTACTGCGGCAATCTCCTCCAGGGTAGGCTCCCTGCCGGACTGCAGCTGTAGCTTTTGACGTACCTGTTTCACCTTCATTCCCTGCTCCTTTAGGCTGCGGGACACCTTCACCATTCCGTCATCCCTAAAAAAGCGTTTGATCTCTCCGGTAATGAGGGGAACTGCATAAGTGGAAAATTTCACATCATAGGACAGGTCAAAATGATCAATGGCTTTCATCAGACCAATGGTACCGATCTGAAACAGATCCTCACCATCCACACCTCTTCCCGTGAATCTGCGGACAATTGCATGTACAAGTCCAAGATTGCTTTCTATCAGTACCTCTCTTGCTTCTTTATCCCCCTGTTGTGATCTGGCGATCAGTACTGACACAGCTTCCATGTACGCCTCTCATTCTGCTATCCAGGAACCGGTGCCGACTTTTTTCAGCATTTTTACCAACGTTCCTTTTCCCGGCTCACTGATCACCTCCAGATCATCCATAAATGCTTCCATGAAGGCAAATCCCATGCCGGAACGGTTCCATTCCGGTTTTGTGGTAAACAAAGGCTCCATTGCTTCTTCCAGATTTACTATGCCCTTTCCCTTATCCTGAATATCTATGTACAATATATTGTCCTCTATACGACAGTGCATATATACCTTTCCGGGATGAATGGTAAGGCCGCAGGGCAGCTTGTCTCCATGCTTTCCGTAGCCGTACAGGTTCTCATATCCATGAATGATCGCATTGGTCACTGCTTCGGAAACTGCGGTTTTTATATCGGACAATTCATCCATTGTCGGATTCAAGGAAGAAACAAAGGCTGCTACAGCAACTCTGGCAAAGCCTTCATTTACCGATACTGCATCAAATTCTATTTTCATCTCATTATTCATGTTCGCCCATCCTATTCCATAATCTCTATCAAATTGTTGATTCCTGCCATATACAGCATTCTCTTAATATGCCTGTCCGCATGCAGCACAAAAACTTTGCCGCCGAAGCATGTGATCTTCTTATACCTTCCCATGATCAGACCGATTCCGGAGGAATCCATAAATTTCGTGATTCCAAAATCAAATACAACATGCTCCACATTCTTTTTGACAATATACCAGTCAGCCTTTTCACACAGGTACGATGTTCTGTAATGATCCACCTCCTCCGGAAGCTTCACCATAAGACAATTATCCACGATCTGAAACTCTTCCATTTTCCTTCCTCCCTTGCTTTTTTCCAACAGAAAAGGACACATAGCTTTCCTATGTGTCCTTCTTATGTACCTTGTATGCCTAACTTTAATTAGCTGACAACTCCTGTATGTATTTCTTGGCATTATTTCCGCGCTGTGTATTGGGTACCAGTTCCACTACCTTATTGTAAGCTTCAATGGCTTCCTGCGCTTTGCCCAGCTTATGATAAGAACGTCCCAGATAATACCATGCATCTGCATGCGTTTCGTCATATTTGGTTACTTTAACAAGTGCCGCAGCTGCTGCTTCATTGTCTCCGTCATTGTATGCCTTGTATCCCTCTTTGTAGCTTTCTTCCACGATCTGCGGAGAGATTGCTTCTGCCAGTGCATGATACAGCATCTTAAAGGATTCGGAGGTTTCCTCCAAAACAATACCCTCTTCCAGGGTCTCCAACTCCTCTGCCACCTCAAGTGCATCCCCTGTGGTCATATAATGAGCTGCAGCGGTTATCAGCTCATCCATACTCTTTAAGGTTCCGTCCGTACCTTTGTAGCTTTCTTCCACGATCTGCGGAGAGATTGCTTCTGCCAGTGCATGATACAGCATCTTAAAGGATTCGGAGGTTTCCTCCAAAACAATACCCTCTTCCAGGGTCTCCAACTCCTCTGCCACCTCAAGTGCATCCCCTGTGGTCATATAATGAGCTGCAGCGGTTATCAGCTCATCCATACTCTTTAAGGTTCCGTCCGTCCCTACATATCCGACTAACTCCTCCTGTAAGGCACCGTTATCGGCCTTAAGCACCTCCAGTTCACCTTCCAATTCAGCAATTTTGTTATTGCGCTCCTCTATCTGATTGCCGATCTCTGCAATCTTTGCCTGGGATTCATTCTGCACATTGGTACGTACTGCCGGTACCACCAGAAAATACATTGCAGCCGCTCCGATCAAAAGGCCGATACCGATATTTAACAGTGTACCTGCACCGCCTCTTTGAGGCTCTGATACGCCCAAAGGCTGGATGATGATCTCGTTATCACTCTGATAACGGTAAGCATCCTCGCTCTTTTTCTTCGTCTGCCTGCCTCCGTCCTCCGGATTCAGGATACTGTCCACCTCCTTCATATAGGAAAGTGTCATCGTATTATTCACATCCAGATTCGCGCACTTAACTAATTCGCGTTTGGCCTTGTCCCATTGTTCACTGTCCATATACAGCAATGCAAGAAGCTGATGCGCACGCAAAAACTTCGGATTCATGGACAATACCTTTTTTAACTGGATGATCGCCAGATCCTTACTGTCCTGATTGCAGTAAGCCAGTGCCTGATTATACTTCTTGACGGTCTGGTTATAAGCCTCCAGACGTGCCTGATTGGACTGGAGTATATCAATATAGTCATTCGCTATATTCTTCTCCGGCTTCTGGTTTTTACTGATGATCCACTCACAAAGAGCCGCTACCACCTCTCCTGTTTCAAAATATACCAGCCCCAGTAAATTTCTTGCTTCAATATTATTTTTATTAAATTTCAGGCTTTGCCGCAAGCTCAGAACAGCCCCTGTCAGATCCCTTACCTTTGCCTTTGAAAGACCTTCATTGTAATACAGATTAGAGATTGACATGATCTTTTTGTACTTGGCTACATCTGCTCCGCAGGCTGTGCAAAAATCATGCTCCGATAAACGGCAGCCACAATTAAAACAATACATAACTTCCTCCTCGTTTCTTAGTGCTACCGACTATTCCTGTTCACTTTTTTCTTTCTCTTCCTTCACCATTTTAACCAGAAGATCTGCCAGATCCGTCAGATCCTGATTATAAATGTTTTCCGCAACATCCTCTACTTCCGGACTGGGATGAAATTTTTTCAATTCTTCTTCAAAATTA
>CAYXQG010000215.1:0-3353 GCA_964467405.1 uncultured Acetatifactor sp.
CCCATGTAAAGAAGCTACGCAATAAGATGGGAACAAAGGGAGATATGATCAAAACCATCTGGGGCATGGGCTACAAATTGAGCGAAGACAGCGAGTAAAGTAAAAATATCGGGATAAACACGTCGAAAATTTATTTCCGTAAGTGTTTATCCCGATGTTTTTATTTGGCGAGCGTACGGGCACGAGCAACGTAGCACAACGTGCGAGAGTTGCAAATGGCTGTAGCCCGTGGGAGCACGAAGTGCGGAGCGGGCGTGTCTGAGCGGGACAGGACGAGCAAACCGGCTTGCCGGTACTTACGGGCCTCCTCAACCATGTACTTTTTGTGAAATCTGTTAATTTATTTAAAATTATGTGTTAGTATGTTACAATAAGTGAAAAGAAAATACAGATATAGCAAGTGTTGCTGCAATTGAGGACCGATTTGCAATTGCAACAGTGGTTACACAGAATATCCGTAAAATGAGGTGCAATATGAAAATATCGATTCGAGTGCAGTTGGCAGCAGTGACGATTGCATTACTGACGGGGACTCTGGCCCTTTGTTGGTTTATTAATAATACATTCCTGGAAAGTTATTATGAGAGTGACAAGATGAAGGTGGTGCAGACTGCTTATGAAAAGCTGAATCAGGCAGGCAATGCAGGAACATTAGAGTCAGAGGGCTTTCGGGAGGAAATGAATGAGTATACCTTCCGTTATAATATGAGTGCACAGGTTATGGATGCCAATGCAAGAATTGTATTTGATACGGCACTGCGTGGGAAGGATTTAAACAAAAAGCTGTTTCAATATATACTGAGACAGCCCTTAAGCGCAGGACAGGAGCAGACACCGGAACCGGACCGGGTATTTAAACTGCGGGACTGGACAAACAATACGGAGTCTATTGAGATGTATGGCCAGCTGGACAATGGTTATTGGTATATTGTTTCCTCAACTATGGAAAGCATCCGTGACAGCGTGCGACTGTCCAATCAGTTTTTGGCATATATAGGTGTTGTGTCAGTCTTTATTGGCTGTATTATCTGCTGGATGATCTCTAAGCGATTCACAAAGCCTATCCTGGAGCTTGCGAATATTTCGGAAAAAATGACACATTTGGATTTTGAAGCCAAGTATCAGGGTAGGGATAAGAACGAAATTGCTCTTTTGGGTGCAAATATCAATAAATTGTCTGAAAGCCTTGAAAAAAATATTTCTGATTTAAAAACGGCTAATAATGAGTTACTTAAGGATATAGAAAAGAAAGAAAAAATTGATGAGATGCGAAAAGAATTTCTGTCCAATGTATCTCATGAATTGAAGACCCCACTGGCTCTGATACAGGGATATGCGGAAGGACTTAAGGAGGGGATCAATGACGATCCGGAAAGCAGGAATTTCTACTGTGAGGTAATCATGGATGAAGCCAACAAGATGAATAATATGGTAAAGAAGCTCCTGACCCTGAATCAGTTGGAATTTGGCAACGACATGGTCAGCATGGAGAGATTTGATATTGTGTCCCTGATTCGTAATTATCTTCAGTCTGCATCCATTTTGATCAAACAAAATGATATTGAGGTGAGGTTTGTCCATACGGAGCCGGTCTATGTGTGGGCGGATGAGTTTAAGACAGAGGAAGTATTTATGAATTATTTTTCAAATGCAGTGAATCATTGCGGGAATGAGAAGGTGATCGATGTCCGTCTGGAATTAATGTCCGGCAGGGTGAGGGTCAGTGTTTTTAATACGGGAAAAGGGATCCCTGAAGAAAGTATTGAGCATATATGGGAAAAATTTTATAAGGTGGATAAGGCACGAACCAGAGAATACGGTGGTAGCGGTGTCGGTCTTTCCATTGTAAAGGCAATACAGGATTCTATGAATCAGGCATATGGCGTTGAAAATTATACAAACGGTGTCAGGTTCTGGTTTGATTTGGAAACAGTAGAGGAAGGAGTGTAGAGTAGGATAGTGATGGAGGAAATATTGGAAAAACAGCGTGAAAAGGCTTTGCTGGTTGGTGTGGATACCGGACAGGAAGTGGATTTTGAGCGATGCATGGAGGAATTGAAAAATCTTACAGAAGCCTGCGACATAGATGTGGCGGGAATGGTCACCCAGAGAATGGAGACGGTTAATAAAGCCTATTATATAGGTACGGGCAAGGTTTCTGAGGTAAAGGAATATGCAGCAGAATGTCAGGCTGATCTTGTGATTTTTGATAATGCCCTTTCTCCTTCCCAAATCAGGAATTTGCAGGATGCTTTGGATATGCCGATTTTGGACAGAACAACACTGATCCTGGATATTTTTGCAATTCGTGCACAGACCAGGGAGGCAAAGCTGCAGGTGGAAACGGCGAGACTGCAGTATTTATTACCCCGGTTGGTCGGAATGCATGAGGCATTAAGCCGTCAGGGCGG
This sequence comes from uncultured Acetatifactor sp., assembly GCA_964467405.1. Lineage (GTDB taxonomy): Bacteria > Bacillota > Clostridia > Lachnospirales > Lachnospiraceae > Acetatifactor. Next base: position 2,412 of record CAYXQG010000215.1, read on the forward strand.
TGCCAGCGGCAGTATGAGCAATAAGGGTACGGGCGAGAAAAAGCTGGAGTTGGACAGACGTAAGATCGAGCATCGCATCAGTGAACTCAGAAAGGAACTGGATGCAGTGGAACGGGACAGAAATACCCAGCGGAAAAAGCGTATGAACTCCCGAACACCTCAGGTTGCATTGGTTGGCTATACCAATGCAGGAAAATCAACAGTAATGAATCAGATGGTGGAGAAATTTCACGGAAACAGTGAAAAGAAGGTGCTGGAAAAGGATATGCTGTTTGCTACTTTGGAAACTGCAGTCAGAAATATAGAGACGGGGGATAATAAACCATTCTTTCTTGTAGATACGGTAGGATTTATTCATAATCTCCCGCATGGACTGATAAAGGCATTTCATTCCACCTTGGAGGAAGTAAAGTTTGCGGATCTGTTGGTACAGGTGATCGACTTTTCGGATGAACAGTACAGACAGCAGATGGATGTTACCAGGCAGACATTGCAGGAACTTGAGGCAGGGGATATTCCCATGATTTATGTATATAATAAGGCTGATAAATGTGAAGGATACGAGCTGCCGAGAGTAATGGACAATCAGATATATATGTCTGCGGTAAACGGTGTGGGAATTGAGGAACTGGCAGAGCTTATCAAGTCCATGGTATATGCGGATCATGAGAATGTAACATTTTTGTTTCCCTATACCATGGGAAATGCGGTTTCTTATTTGATGGAGAATGCAACTGTTCTGAATCGGGAGTATGAAGTGGAAGGAATTCGACTCACTGTTCAATGCCACAGACAGGATATGGAAAAATATAAAGAATTTGTATGCAGCTGATGGAAGGATAGGATGAAAAATGGCCCGAACCCCGCTAAATATTGGGAATTTGGGCTATTTTTGAAATTGTAGAAAAAATATAAAAAATTTTAAAAAATAGGTGTTGACAA
>CAYXQG010000216.1:0-3347 GCA_964467405.1 uncultured Acetatifactor sp.
GAATTGCAAGTAATGATAGATTCTTTTTATAAAGAACGTCTATCTGAAACTCAAACTGATTCAAACTATGCACCAGATTTCCACGAAAGCTACGAGCCATGCCGTTCAGATGCAGGTGACAGCACCTTGCATCTGGACGATAGGGCGACAGCCCGTGACCGAATGGCCGCAGGTCATGAGGTACATGGCGAAGATTTACATGATACTGGGAACAACAGGTGGTATGCCACAGATGGTTTTTGAATACATCCTTCGAAAGAACAATATGGATCCCGCCGTTGATGTAAATATTGATCAAAGCATCGACTTCGGCTCTACTGCTGCAGCCTTCAGCGGCGGCATTGCCGACTTTACTGTAGAATTCGAGCCTCATGCCACTTCTTTGGAAGAAATGGGGGAAGGTTATGTAGTTGCCTCCCTTGGCGAGGATTCCGGCTATGTACCTTATACTGCTTTTTCTGCAAAGAAAAGCTACCTGGAAAAGAATCCTCAAATAGTGCAGGCCTTTACCAACGCCCTACAGAAAGGTATGGATTATGTGCAGACCCATACTCCTGCAGAGATTGCCGAAGTGATCGCACCTCAATTTTCCGAAACAAAAGCGGATACCTTAACCACCATTATCACCAGATACTATGAACAGCATACCTGGAAGGAAAATCTGATCTTTGAAAAAGATTCCTTTGATCTGCTGCAGAATATCTTAGAGCAGTCAGAGGTGCTGGATCACCGTGTACCTTATGAAGACCTGGTAAATACGGATTTTGCTGCAAAAGCTGCTGAATAATAGAAAAATCCCGGTATACTTCCACTTCCGGCTGTCAAAATATTTTGATGCAGCCTAAGGTGGAATTATCACCGGGATTTTACATGTCAGATTATAAATTTGCCTTGATCTTCTCGATCATCTCAGCATATTCTGCATCGGTCAGATAAACCTTATCAGGATTCATCTGAAATACGCCGCCCCACTCATCTCCGCCTTCGTACTTCGGTACTAAGTGGAAATGCAAATGGCAGCCGGTATCGCCGTATGCGCCATAATTAACCTTATTCGGATGAAATGCTGCATGAAGTGCTTTAGCTGCATGTGCAACATCCGCCATAAATAAATTTCTCTCCTCATCGCTGATATTTACAAGCTCACTCACATGATCCTTGTAAGCTACAATACATCTGCCGGGCTTGCTCTGCTCCTTGAACAGGATCAGGCTGCTGACCTCCAGATCACAAATAAAAATACCGAACTTATCCAAAAGTTCTCCTCTCATACAATAACCACAATTAGCGTCTTTCATTATTATCTCCTTTCTTTTCCGTCTTTGTCGGAATTTTTCTTTCTTATTTCATCAACCATTTTCTCTATCAAAAGCTTCTTCACATAAACATCATAGCTCAGAACGCAAATAAAGGAAAACTGTCTCAAAAATTCAGCCTCTTCCTCCGGCATGTCCGTAAAGGTCTCTTCCTGTGTCCTGCGGTATTTTTCCTTTACGTCTTCCTTCAATTCCTCAATCGCCTTATCCTCCAGTGAAAATACCTCTTCGTATATATCGTTCAGTCCAAAATCCTGTCCATTCTGAAAATACTTCTCTGTGATCGGCTGCAGCAATGTCTGAATATCGCTGATGGAAAGTATGCTCTTATAGTAATAAATAAAGATCAGTAACAGTACATGCTCCTTGGAATACTTCTTTTTCACAGGCGGCGGAAGCAGATCATTCTTCGCATAATTATTGATCATGGTCTTGGTCATGATCTTGTCCTCCCCCGGATATCTGGTGGTGGCACGAAGCTTATTTTCCATCAAGGTGGTCACCTGATCCATATACAGGTCAATATCCGGAATCTCATCCGTTTTAATATGCTCCACTCTCGACAGACTCTCAAGGATACTGTTAATCAGATCATTGTTATCGATAGTCATTTTATCCCCTTCCTTTATCTCAACCCCGGTCAATTCCTTCCGATTCTTCTTAATTATATAGTATTCATAACTACATGACAACCTTTTATTTTATTTTTCTACAACAAACACATTATAACACAAAGCTTTCCAAAATGCGTACCGAAAAGGTCTCATTCTGTAAAAAATATTGCTCTTTCTCTTTACTTCTGCACTTTAATATGTTAAAATTGCATTGATGTAACATGCAGGAGTTACAATATTAATGTATTGAGTGAGGTATAGTATGAATAAAAAAATCAAGACCGAAGCTGTCGATCGGCTTTTTGAAGCGATCCTGAGCCTGGAAAACAAAGAGGAGTGCTATAGCTTTTTCGAGGATTTATGCACTGTCAACGAGCTTTTGTCTCTTTCACAGCGCTTTGAAGTGGCAGCCATGCTGAAAAACAGAAATACTTATCTGGAAATTGCAGAGAAAACAGGTGCTTCCACTGCTACTATCAGCCGTGTGAATCGTTCCTTAAATTATGGTAATGATGGCTACGATCTGGTATTTGACAGAATTGAAAAATAATAGCATACAGCAAATGAAAACCTCCAAGCAACGGCATTCGCCGCCACCTGGAGGTTTTATTTTAGCCACTGATCTGCATCATGGACATGGGATCAATATAGGTACCTTCCTGAAGGATCTGATAATGAAACTTCGTATTCACTGCATCAATGACAAAGATCGTATCACCCTGTGTGATAGTATCACCGAATTTCACTTTAGGGGTCGTATGATTGCGGTATACAGTTGAGTATCCGTTTCCGTGATCAATCACCACTCTGTACTCTCCGCTTGTCTCTTCTACCATTTCAGTAACGGTTCCACCGGCTGTTGCAAGCACCAAAGCGCCATCTGATGCATGGAAAATGCAAACCGGTTCTTCTCCCTCTGCTTCCTCAATCGTCACTGAACCGGTAATCGGCAGGCGGGTCGGCAGATACATTGCTTCCACCTGTGCAGACAATTCATCCACCTCAGCCACTTTCTGATTCACCGTATCACTCATAAGCGTGAGTTTATCATTTAACTCCTCGATTTCCTTCTCATATTTCTTTGTTGTCTCGTCCTTTTGGGCTTCCAAATCCTTTAAATCCTGTTCCAGTACTGTTATCTTATCCTTATATCCATCTATCGTACTGTTAGCACGGGCCCAGATCTGCTCCTCATATACCAGGTATCCGAGTATCACTCCAATCAATACACAAACAATGACCATTACCAATGTAGCTACCCATGCCTGGATTTTAAACTGCTTCACACCGGCATCTGCATCGTCAGAAGTCACGATAACCACATGAGTTCTTTTGTGATTCTGCTTTTTGATATCCATAAAAAGCCACCTCCAAACAAATTTTAACCATTTTACCATAGTTAACTTAATAACTCAAC
>CAYXQG010000217.1:0-3327 GCA_964467405.1 uncultured Acetatifactor sp.
ATCTTCTTTATACAGATTGGGATCCGCACCAATGGCCACCAGCACATCCACATACAGCTTTTGGGGTGCAACATTCAAAGTATTGATCAGTCTGACAGCTACGTTCTCCCCTTCCTTGATCAGTGCTAACAAAATATGCTCTGTTCCCGTTTTATTCTGTCCGAAACGTGCTGCCTGCTTATGAGCCTCTTCCAATATTTTCAGTGCTCTGGGAGAATAACCCTCCCTCTCCTGTATGGCCACACCGCTGTCAAAGGCGATTAATTCCGTGATCATATTGGTGACCTTTTCCAGGGTTATTCCATTATCCTCCAGGACCTTGGATGCAACACCTGTTCCTTCTTTTATCAGGCCCACCAAAATATGCTCTGTTCCTATATATCCCTGTTTTAGCTGTCTGGCACTTTTTTCCGCCAGCTTCAAAGCAGCTTCTGCTTTTTCCGTAAACTGTGACTGCATTATTCCAGCCCTCCATATTCTTCATATATATCATCAATCAATTGATGGAATTCTTCTTTTGTAATATTTTTACAGCTTCCTCTTGCGATCATTACCTGAAGCTCTTTTTTTAATTCCGCCATGGTCCGCAGCTTATTTTCATCAATTGCGATCACAGCACCCTTACGCCTGTCAACTTTGACATATCCTTCCTGCTTCAGTACCGTATATGCTTTATTGACGGTATGCATGTTGATGCCCACCACTTCTGCCAGCTGACGTACACTCGGCAAAGAGTCTCCTTCCCGAAACTGCGAGGTCGCAATCCCAAGAATGATCTGATTTTTCAATTGAAGATATATTGCTTCATCACTATTAAAATCTATTTCAATCACCATGAGTGCTTCCTCCGTTTCTTCCTTCTGTATCCTTGCTGTTATACAAATAATATCACAACTGCCTCATAATGAGAAGTAAATTTATCACCTGTTTTCTTAAATTTTTATAACCTGCAACCGGTAGCATTTTGCTTATTCGTCCTTCCGGCAGGAATGCGCTAATACTTTTACTGACTCCGTTGGTATCAAAAGAGGGAGACCTTCCGGTCTCCCTCTTTTGTATGTTCTAGATATCATCCTCGCTGTCGATATTTAAAAATTCAAATTCAAACTCGTCATCATCATCCAGCATAAAATTCTTTGTCTGCTTGCTGCCTGCAGTCGGTTTTTTCTCTTCCGGTCTGCGTACTGCTGTATTTGCCGGATTCTTAGCAACCGGCTTGGCATTCTGCTTGGGCGCTTCGGTCCTTGCAGATGCGTTCTGAGACGGTCTGACAGTCCTTGTATCTGAAGGATTTGAGGATTTGATCGTCTGTGGCATACTGCCTGTGGTTTTCTTTGCAGGATCAGTTGTTTTTGGCATATTCATCTTAGGTACAGAGGACTTTGCCTGTGTTGTCTGTCTGGTAGCAGCAGGCTTAGAGCTTGCTCCCACTGTATGCATCACATTTTTGTTTCTGGCATCTGCTGCCTGACGCTGACGGATGGTTTCCTTCTCAATTGCGCTGAAATATGCCTCATCCGTAACTTCTCTGACCTTTAAGAATAATAAAGTTGCAACAACACCAAGTCCGATTACCAAAAAGACTAAAATAACCAGCCAGATCTTCTGTGCATTCACAGTCTTCATAGTCTTCTTGAATAACTCTTCATTTTTAACAGCTGCATCAAAGAGATCATCGATCTTATATTTCTGACCTGCTTCATAATCGATCAGCTTCCAAACGCCTTCTTCCTGAACGGTCTCATAATCCTTCTGTACATCCGGTACAACATTTACAGGATCATCTACTACAGGAATATCTACTACAGGATCATCCACTACAGGTACACTTCCTGCAGGAACAACTTCGCCGGAAATTGTCATAAAATCGTATCTGATAAAACCGGTCACTTCGCCGGATTCAGATGTAAAAGTCACGCGATACCATGTCTTTCCGGTACTGTCTGCTGACTGTCCGTTGACTGTTACCACTGTATTTTTGCGTGCCTTTGCAACGATGCTTCCACTGGTAGATGCATTGGAACGTACATTTACAATATCTACAGTCACAGTTGCATTAACAGGCTGTACCTCTGTCACATCTGCTGCCGGACTTGTAGCAGGTGTTGTAACAACTGCACTGCCGCTTTTCTGCATCAGATCAGAACGGACATAACCCAGCTTATCCTCTTCATAAGAAATCTGATACCATACCATTCCGTCTGCTCCGGTCACCTCATTGTTGATCGTATAGGTTTCCCCTCTTGCTGCGCTACCCACCATAGTACTGGATGTGCTTGCTTCTTTTCTGATCTTTGCGGAATCAGCTGTTATCTTTCCTTCTGCTGCAAAGCTTGTAAGTGACAGGCACAAAAACATCATGCTCACCATAATGATCGTCCCTATAAAACCAAACAGCTGTATTTTCGCCTCTTTTGTCCTTCTCATCTGCATAACCCTCCTACTGTACTTCTATGCCTCGTCTATGGCTTTACCAATATCATGACGCATATATTTATTTGCAAATGTTACCCATTCTGTTGCCTTGTATGCATTTGCCCTTGCTTCCTTAAGTGTCGCCCCCTTAGCCGTAATACCAAGGACACGTCCTCCGTTTGTCACGATTCCTTCCTCTGTCTGTTTCGTTCCTGCATGGAAGCAATAATAACCCTCTGCATCATTAAACTTGTCCAATCCCTCGATCACATAGCCCTTTTCATATGCTACAGGATATCCTTCACTGGCAAGCACTACACAAACTGCGGCATTATCTTCAAATTGAAGATCGATCTGATCCAGCGTACCGTCTACACAGGCTTCCATCACTTCTATAATATCATTCTTCATACGGGGAAGAACTACCTGTGCCTCCGGGTCACCAAATCTTGCATTGTATTCCAATACCTTGGGACCATCCGGTGTCAGCATGAGACCAAAGAAAATAATCCCCTTAAATTCTCTGCCCTCTGCAGCCATGGCATCCACTGTTGCCTGATAAATGTATTTTTTACAAAATGCATCAACCTCATCTGTATAGAACGGACTGGGGGAAAAGGTTCCCATACCTCCGGTATTTAAGCCCTGATCTCCATCCTGCGCTCTCTTATGATCCTGTGCGGAGGTCATGATCTTAATTGTCTTACCGTCTACAAAGGAAAGAACACTAACCTCACGTCCGGTCATAAATTCTTCAACAACCATGCGGTTGCCTGCCGTACCGAACTTCTTATCCAGCATGATGGATTTTACGCCTTCTATTGCCTCTTCCTTTGTATTGCAGATCAGTACGCCCTTACCAAGCGCCAGACCGTCTGCCTTTAATACAACCGGATATGCTGAGGTCTCTAA
>CAYXQG010000218.1:0-3294 GCA_964467405.1 uncultured Acetatifactor sp.
CCAACAGACATGAAGAGTTTATGTATATCCTAAGGTTGCGATAAGAATCTGGAGGATACAGAAATGCTGCTGGGTGAATTATTACAGAAGGGTTAGGAATTTACGGATGATGAAGCAGAAGCAGATATTGTAGTGGTGAATACCTGCTGCTTTATCGGTGATGCGAAGGAGGAAAGCATCAATACACTTTTGGAAATGGCTGAACTTAAAACAAGCGGTCAGATAAAGGTACTTGTTGCAGCAGGCTGCCTGGCACAGCGCTATAAGGAGGAGATCCAGACGGAAATTCCGCAAGTGGATGCGATCATCGGAACAACTGCCATTGACAGTATAGTGGCAGCCATCGATGAGGTACTGGCCGGACAATCCAGAAATCATTATGCGGAGCTGAATGCAAAGCCTCTTACCGGTGTGAGCCGTGTGGTCACAACCGGAGGGCATTTTGCTTATTTAAAGATTGCGGAGGGCTGCAATAAACATTGCACTTATTGTATCATTCCAAAGGTGCGAGGAGATTACAGAAGTGTGCCCATGGAGGATCTTGTTCGGGAGGCAGAAGAACTGGCCGAGAAGGGTGTTAAAGAGTTGATCCTTGTTGCACAGGAAACGACGCTCTATGGTGTGGATCTGTACGGCAAGAAGTCCCTGCCCGAGCTTTTGCATAAGCTTGCCCTGATTCCGGGTATTTTCTGGATCCGTATCTTATATTGTTATCCGGAGGAAATCACGGATGAATTAATAGAGACGATCAAAAAAGAGCCTAAGGTATGTCATTATCTGGATATTCCGATCCAGCATGCTTCTGATGCAGTATTAAAACGCATGGGTCGAAGGACCAATCAGGAACAGCTTAGAAATATGATCGAGAAGCTCCGCCATGAAATCCCGGATATCTGCCTGCGTACAACTCTGATCGCAGGATTTCCCGGAGAAAATGACGAAGATCATGGGGAGCTGATGCAGTTTGTGGATGAAATGGAGTTTGACAGACTGGGAGTCTTTACCTACTCGCAGGAAGAGGATACACCGGCTGCCATCATGCCGGATCAGATCCCGGAGGAAGTAAAAGAAGCTCGCAGGGAAGAAATCATGGAGCTTCAGCAGGAAATTGCATTTGAGAAGGCAGAGGAAATGATCGGACGTGTATTGACTGTTATGATAGAAGGAAAGATAGCGGACGAGGACGCTTATGTAGCAAGAACATACAGGGATGCTCCTAATGTGGACGGCTATTTGTTTGTTAATACAACGGCAACTCTTATGACAGGAGATCTGGTCAGGGTGCAGGTGACTGACTCAAATGAATATGATTTGATCGGTGAGATATATCACGATTAGAAAGAGGAAAAGATGAATTTACCAAATAAATTAACAATATTTCGAATGATTTTGATTGTACCGTTTGTTCTGCTTTTATTAGGCGGATTCCATGGCTGGGGATGGTTTGCAGCTATTTTCGGCGGTATTTTAGAGTATGTTGATTATATTGCGCTTGCAATTTTCATTATTGCAAGTCTGACTGATATGATAGACGGAAAGATTGCCCGTAAGTATAATCTGGTAACTAATTTCGGAAAATTTATGGATCCCCTTGCGGATAAGCTTTTGGTCTGCTCTGCAATGATCGCACTTGTAGAAATGGGAAGAATCCCTTCCTGGGTAGTGATCATTATCATCAGCAGGGAATTTATTATCAGTGGATTCAGACTGATCGCCTCCGATAACGGTGTAGTGATCGCAGCAAGCTACTGGGGCAAGTTTAAGACAACCTTCCAGATGGTAATGGTATGCCTGATGATCGCTAATATTCCGGCTCTGTCTGTGCTTACAGACATTGTAATGTGGATTGCATTGATCCTGACTGTTGTTTCACTGGTAGATTATTTGTGGAAAAATAAAGAGGTTATGAAAGAAACCAAATAAATAGGAAAAGGGACCATTTGGTCTCTTTTTCAATATGTATAAAAAGATCAGAAAACGGGGTGGTTTGATGGATACGAAAGGATTGCAGGAGGAATATACAGATATAACAGACGATTTGATATCTCAGAAGCTTGTTGAGTTGTTAACGGAGAAAGGATATACGATCACCTTCGCGGAATCCTGCACAGGGGGATTGGCTTCTGCTGCGTTAGTAAATACCGCAGGTGCTTCGGAGGTCTTGAAATGCAGCCTGGTTACCTATGCAAACGAGGCAAAGAGGGATCTGTTGGGTGTCAAAGAAGAAACTCTGGAAAAATATGGTGCTGTAAGTCAACAGACAGCCTGTGAAATGGCACAGGGTGCTGCTTCTTTTGCAAAGGCGGATGTGGCAGTCAGTATTACTGGTATTGCCGGACCCGGAGGCGGTACAAAGGAAAAGCCGGTAGGCCTGGTTTATATCGCCTGCAGCGTCAAAGGTATGATCAGGGCGGAAAAGCATATTTTTACGGGAGATAGGCTGCAGGTTCGCCAAAGCAGCGCACAGCGTGCCCTGCAGATGGCAGTTGAATGTATTCTGGAGAAAAAAATATAAATTAATTGCAAATACTATATCGATATGATATACTGTTATCACAGAATTCATAAAGCAGATCTTGCGCACAGTTGCGAATCATTTAGTCCGGCCGTATCAGGCTGAAAATCAATTTATGGTAAGAGAATTCCGCAATTTGAATAAAAGTGTGGTGAGGATGGTATTGAGGGTGGAAAATAGGACTCATATAGGTGTATATTGTATGGGTAAGGAAAAATAGATATTGACAAAACCGAACAGATGTTTTATTCTATAATCAATTAAGAACATTTGTTCCTTTGGAGAGGGAGAGTAAGATGGAGAAAAGTGAAAAATTAAAAGCATTGGATGCGGCGATCAGCCAGATAGAGAAGCAATATGGTAAGGGAGCAGTGATGAAGCTTGGTGATCCTTCTGCACAGATGAATGTAGAGACAATACCCACAGGTTCTCTCAGTCTGGATATTGCACTGGGTTTGGGAGGTATTCCGAAGGGCAGAATCATAGAGATCTACGGACCTGAATCCAGTGGTAAGACCACAGTTACCCTGCATATGATCGCAGAAGTACAGAAACGGGGAGGTATTGCAGGATTTATCGATGCAGAGCATGCACTGGATCCTGTATATGCGAAGAATATCGGTGTAGATATTGACAATTTATATATTTCCCAGCCGGATAACGGCGAACAGGCTCTGGAAATTACAGAGACCATGGTTCGTTCAGGAGCTATTGATATCGTTGTAGTTGACTCTGTCGCAGCTTTGGTTCCGAAGGCGGAAATAGATGGCGATATGGGT
>CAYXQG010000219.1:0-3285 GCA_964467405.1 uncultured Acetatifactor sp.
CACAGGTATATACCTTCCAGTGGTTGTTCTCATCAATACTCCAGCCCTCTTCCTGGGTATGAGTATGTGTAACAGTGATTCTGTCAATATTAGGACATGCTGCCTTATCATTGGTCAGCTTGATGGTATTGTCGCCGGCCTTCAAAGGAATATCCAATGTTGCAGTATAAACATTGTGCCAGTTGTTTCCGTTACAAGCAACGCTGTGCTCTTTGCCTTCTTCTACGATCAAAACATCATTTACATATACATCGATATCACGGGAACCGCTGAGCAAGTAGTAGATTGTCAATTTGTTTGTGGTTGCTACGTCAGAAGGAACAGTAAAGGTAACTGATTCTACGCTTGCATCTGCTGTACCTGCATTCATCAAACCAACATTTGTTACAGTTGTATGACCGGATGCATTTGCTTTGTTAGCATCAATCTTGGTGCCAGCCGTTCTCTCTGCATCCTCTGCTTCATAAGAGTCTGTCTTAACATTAGGCTCTTCGTCATACATAATATTGGAAACATTAGCTCCCTGAGTGATATAATCTGCATAATTAGCAGTTGTGATCTTCACACCATCCATTTTGAAATTATCAAAGGTTACATTAGAGATATGACCATCTGCGCTGTGTTCTCTGACAATACCCTTTAATCCACCGCAATCTTCAATATAGCAGTTCTTTACTAATACATTGTCAATTGTACCTGTGCCACCCTTTGCAGAAAGTGTCCAGATAATAAACGGTGCTGAACGATACTGACCGGTATCATTTCTGTTTGCAATATGAAGTCTTTCAGTACGAACATCGATGAAACGGATGTTTTCCCACTTACCCTGACCTTCGTCATGGGACAGAGAGAATCCACGATATCCCTGAATAACATCAATATTATTGAATTCGATATCGCGAGCATCAGATCTTGCTGCTACACCAACCTTACAGCCGGCGCCGCCCAGAGCATATGCTACAGAATCTTTGAATGTCATATCCGCTGTATCTGAGCCTGCATACTCTGCCTTAGGACAGTATACGTCATCACCACAGATACCAAGACAGTCAGAAACTGTTACTCCCTCACAAGAACAGAAGTCATAACCATCACTATGAACTACATCCCAGTCATCTATAATCTTTACGTTAGTTACTTTGATATTCTTACTTGTCTGAATATTGAAGGTCCAACCGGTTGCATCCTTAAATGCAACACCCTTAAAGGTAATACCGTTAGCATTATGAGCATCTACGATACCCTTTCTGAAATCGTCCCATCCATCAGGATAGTAATCATCAGGCTGTTCTCTGTCATCTACCTCTGGTGCCTTGATCAGGTTTCTCTTCAGAGCAAGAGGAATTGCATTCGCATCGATCATACCATAACCGATGATTGCAAAATTCTCACAGTCATCAATCAAAATATCCTTACGAACAACCTGTCTACCGTTCTGACCACTGTCAGCCCAGCCATAGTCAGTACGCTTACCTGAGCCACGAAGTACTGCACCCTCATCTAAGAATAAGGTAACATTAGACTTCGCATCAATGGTAACATACTTATAAGTACCTGCAGGGAAGTAAAGTGTACCGCCGCCTGCTGCACTTAACTCATCGATTGCTGCCTGAATGATTGCAGAGTTGGTCTTACCGTCTGCATCTGCATAAGGCATCTGAATACCGCAGTCCATGATATTTACTACGTTTTCTGCTGTAAGGTCAGGTTTCTCAATGTCAAGCTTAGGATCAGCAGAAATAAACAGCTGCTGTACCTTTCCGCCTATGGTAACCTCTACCAATACATATCTTGACCCCTTCTGAGTCATGTCAAATGTCAGAGTATCACCGGATACAGTTACGTCCAGATTATAACTATGTGGACTTACATTGTATTCTACGATATCTCCCTTTAATGATTTTACCTGGAATGTTGTGGTACCTTCATATGCAATATGAGCATAGTCATATCTGCCATTGTAGTAGGTAACTACATCAACAGGTGTTCCGTTTACGGTTAATTCATATCTGTCACTGATGGTCTCATAATCAAATTTCTCATATGCATGGAAATATGTAGCCTCAGCCGCTTCTGCAACAGATGCATTACTTAATCCAAGTACTGCCATTGCTGCCAGCGTAAACAGCATACCGCAAAGCTTTTTGAATTGCTTCATTATTTTGTCCTCCCTTTATTTGTAAGCGCTTACATTGCACTTTGTTATAATTATAACATATTTTTCATTATTGAAAACACGGTAATTTAGCCAATTTAATATTTTGTTTTTGTGCATTTTCCACAACTCAATACCTTTTAATGCCTATTACGCCTTACGTCTTACGAAAATACAGGCTCCCAGCACTACAAACAGCATGCAAGCTGCCCCTAACAGCGGCAGTTTGCCGGCTGTGGTCTCGTCATCGGTCTTGGGAGAGGTGACCTGAGCAGGTGTCTGGGTCGGTGCTTCCGTTGGTGTCTGACTCGGTGCTTCTGTCGGTGCAGGAGTCGGCTCTCCCGTCGGTGTCTGGGTTGGGGCTTCCGTCGGTGTCTGGGTTGGGGCTTCCGTCGGTGCCTGGGTTGGGGCTTCTGTCGGTGCCTGGGTTGGCGCTTCCGTGGGGGCAGGGGTTGGCTCGCTGTCTCCTCCCGATACAGGCGGTTCTTCTGTGGGGGCAGGGGTTGGCTCGCTGTCTCCTCCCGATACGGGCGGTTCTTCTGTGGGGGCCGGGGTTGGCTCGCTGTCTCCTCCCGATACAGGCGGTTCTTCTGTCTGGGCCGGGGTTGGCGCTTCTGTGGGGGCAGGGGTTGGCTCACCGTCTCCTCCCGATACAGGGGGCTGTGGACTGTCATTTAAATCTGCGCTGCAGACATCGCAGACACCGTCCTCATTTTCATCTGTATGTGCTGCCGTATCCTTACGATAGGCATGTCCGCAGGTTGCCTGATACCAGTGCATTTCCTGATCAAAGCTCCAGCCCTCTTCATAGGTATGACTGTGGATCAGGGTAATACAGTCGATATTGGGAGCGGGGGCTGTTCTGTTTGTAATCACGATCGTATTATCACCTGCGGAAAGCTCCACCTGTACGGAAACTTCCTTAGGATTGTCCCATCCGTCGCCGCTGCAGGCTATGGTGCCTATCTCAGTGCCATTTACAAGGATCGTACTGTAACGGAGTCCCTCCTTGGCCGCATCCCTGCTGGCATAGCGAAGTACCAGCTCATGGACACCGCCCACCTCTGAAGTCACTGTAAAGGTAAGGGACTCCTCTCTTCCCTCTATCAAGCCTACGTTCCCTGCTATCT